>JARXAG010000060.1 GCA_029866055.1 Burkholderiaceae bacterium | reverse complement strand
GCGAGCTTTTACCGCATTAACTGCTGGCTTGATTGCACTCATGAAGGTCTCCTCACTGGAATAAATGAACCGATGACATTTAAAAATATGACGACAAAGTATAGTTCTCTGTACTGTTGAATGACCTAGGGTTATTCCCTAACATCAGAAAGTTTAGAGGTGTGGTTTTGTCAGGTTGGTGTAATGTCCTAGGTGTGTCAAAGCGTCCAACATACGGCGTTTCGGGCGCCCCAAGGAACACTGCGCTTGAACTGACTCCGTAACCCTTTCAGCGGGCATTGGGGTTAGGTTTGAGCTCACCAAAGGCTCGGGTTGCGGCTGCTGCTTGAACGATCACTGCGGCATCGTCTTGCAAGAGAAAACCACTTTCGAGCAGGCTGAGCGCAGCACCTCGAATGCGATTGACGTAATCATCGCGATTTTTATAACGCTCGGCGACTGATAGCCTCAAGTCATTGTTCGCAGCGCGTTGGTTCGCATCCTTTGCGAAAGGTATGTAAGAGCCCATCAAGCTGCAGCGTGTCTCAGGCGCATTTTGCCCGCCGTGGGTGCCCAAAGGCGCCACCAAGTCTGGGAGCCGCACGCCGCCTAAGGCGTTGCCATCTGCATCTAGTTTGGGAACCTGTATCACGGCGTTGGGTAGATTGTTTGGTGCCTTTAGCGTCGCTGGAGTCGCTGAGGCGCGCTCAAGGGGCATCAGTTGAGTGGCTGGCGGTGGGGCGTTTGAACCCACCCACTGGTCTAGGCGCAAGAAGGTAGCGCGTGAGACGGGTGTCCAGTCGAGCGAGCCTGGCAACAGGGTGCAGTGAGGCGGTTTGAGAGGGATCAGTACATGCGATGAACTCGCGATGTCGTACATCCGGACGTTCGCTGGCAGCGCTTGATCGGTTTGACCCTCTGCGCCCGTGCGCCCTAACGAGGCGCGTAGAGAGTAATAGTCGGTGGAGGTCGTGATGAGCATCATCTTCGGTGCCACCTCACCGCGAGCGACAACCTGAGCGGTGATCTCACCGATCGTTAACAGGCCATCGTGCACGCCAGGCAATTCGGGATTGGTAAAGTTAGGTGTGCCGTTTCCACTAGAGGTGGGGCCGCTGCCTGTCTGCATAATAGGCAAGAGTCCAGATCCTGAAACAAATACGTGCATGCCATCAAAGACGCGCTGTGGGCCCGCCATGTTGAAGCCGTTTAGTAAAAAGCTTTTCAGAAATCTTCCGGTTTGCGATTTACCGCTTGCCAGCGTGCGGCTAATCATTCCAGCAAGCGGATTCGCGTTACCTTTTGAGTCTTGTGCGGCATGCGCGAGAAAAATTCCTGCATCGCGCATGATGGCAAAGCCAACGCCCTCGACGTACTTTCTCTGGTTATCAGCGTCTATGAATGACGGGAGGTTCGCCCCTTGGCCTAGTTCCCAGTAGACCTCTGCAACTGAAAAACCGTTGTCCTGTAAAAAACCGGTGCCTTGCTCAAAGGTACCCGATTGAAACGGTTCGTCGCGAGGCGAGTTGTAGAGCGCACTGGCGTATGCCTTGCCTCGATTGGGCACATCAATTAACAGGGCACCATTGCCGCGCGACTTGTCTGTTGGAATCGTGAGCACGAGCTTGGTCGAATACTCGACTTGCCCCGCTTCATTAAGAGGAGCTTTCTCTAGCCCCGGAATTTTTTCTTTGGGCGACAATTGGCCGTGAAGCGTCGCTTGAATGATGGTGTAGTTACCCGCGCGAAAGGTGCCATATGGCTGGGTCGAGGTGATCTCTAGGCGGGTGACTTCTGCCGCGGCGTTGAGGGTAAAGAGTGAACTGAGTGCGGCTGTAGTTGCAATGACTGCAAGAGAATTTTTCATGTTGATATCGGTGAAAAGTCATGCGTTCAAGTGTATCTCTGTGTTGTCTGAGCGACGACAGCAGTGAAGCTTTTTGTGTTGTAGGCATAGGATGTTGTTTTTGTTTTACCATCTAGTCGGGGTAAAAAGCTAATCAAACAATTAAAGAGACTTTTATGTCAAAAGAACTTAGTAACGGTGCAGTGTTGTGTGATGTTGATTCGCGTGGTGTGGTGACCGTGACACTGAATCGCCCCGATGTGAATAACGCCTATAACGAAGACATGATTCAGGGCTTACATCAGGCCATGGATCTGTTGCCTTCATTGCCGCATGCGCGGGTGGTGGTGGTGCAGGGTAACGGCAAACATTTTCAGGCGGGGGCTGATTTAGCCTGGATATCGAGTGTCGCGCCCAAAAGCCCCGAAGAAAACGAACGGGTGTCGCGCTTAACCGGCGAGGCGATTCGTCGTTTGGATACGTTGCCAATCCCGACGGTTGCTCTGATCCAGGGTGGTTGCTTTGGGGGCGGCACGGGTATCGCCTCGGTTTGCGACATTGTGGTGGCTGCTGATAACGCGATCTTTGCAATTACTGAGGCGCGTTGGGGATTGATTGCTGGGATTATTTTGCCGCAGTTGTGCAAGTCAATCGGCGTACGCAACGTGCGTCGCTACGCGCTCACCTGCGAGCGTTTTACCCCTGCGGTCGCCTTACATATCGGTTTGGTGCACGAAATTTGCAAGCTTGATGAGCTAGGTGCAACGGGTGCACGCATCGTGGATGGGTTGTTGATGAACTCGCCAAGTGCGGTCTCTGCGACTAAGATACGCACGCTCGCGGTGTCAGACTCACTGCTCGACGACGTTTTGTTTGCTGATCTTGTGCGACAGCATTCTGAACTGCGTCAACAAGCCGATGCCGCAGAGGGAACGGCCTCGTTTTTAGAAAAACGTCTGCCGTCTTGGTATCCGCAAAAATAGTCGCGAAGTGTTTCGGCTTGAGCGGCGATACGCGTCTCAGCGTTTGCCGCATCGTTGATTAGTTCGTAGGCAAACAACGAGCCAGGCCGCGTGCCTACTCGCTCGCTGCGTAGACAGCTTTTTCGTATTCAGTAAAGAGCCCGATTGCGTGTGGGTCAACAAAAGGCAACACCTGCATCAAGATGACCCCGGCCAAATCTTTTTTAGGATCAATCCAGAAAAAAGCATTGGGCAAGCCTGCCCAAGCGAGGCTGCCCGTTGAACGGCCAGTGGGCGCTTGTTGTTCATTGATCATAAAGGTCAACCCCCACGACTTTTCGATGCCAGGAAAAAACTCAGCATCGAGCGAGGCGGCCGGATTTTGCGTGCGCAACAAACCCACCCGTAGGGGGCCCATGGCATTTTTCGACATCAGGGCAACGGTTTCGGGTTTTAAAATTTGATGACCATTACCGCGACCTTGATTCAAGATCATGCGCGTAAAGCGCAGATAGTCTCCGGCTGTTGAATACAGGCCGCCACCGCCCGGATCAAATTCGGTGTCTTGCGATACCTCAAAGGGGGTAGGGCTTAACACGCCGGTGAGCGTATCGCGTTGATGCACCGTTGCTAAACGGGTGCGCATACTCGGCGATATTTTGAATCCCGTACTACCCATCCCTAGTGGTTCGGCAATGTTCTTTTGAATATATTCACCTAAACGCATGCCGCTGACTGCAGCAACGATTTGGCCGACCCAATCAATATTGATCCCGTACTCCCAGCGCGTACCCGGTTCAAAGGTGAGCGGCACCGAGAGCGCAATTTTTTTTCCTGAACCTGCGCGCGGCAAGTTCATCGTCTTTAGATAGCGAGCAGAATCCACATTCCAGATGTCAGAGGTAAAGCCCGCGGTATGGGTCAATAACTGGCGTAGGGTGATCTGCGCCAGCGGGGCCCGCACGACAGGCTGTCCAGTTGAATCCCAGCCGGTTAAGAGCTTAACGTCTGCCAGCTCAGGTAAAAACTTCGCTGCGGGCTCGTCGAGGGTTAGTTTGCCTTGTTCGACTAGCTGCATGGCTGCAGCGCCCACAATGGGCTTAGTCATTGAAGCCAGCCAAAAGACGGTGTCTGGTGTCATCGCGACCCCTTGGCCAAGCGCGCGCTCACCGAAAGCGGCCTCGTAGACAGTGTCTTGTGATGAACTCGCTGCGGCGACTACGCCCGGTATGTGGCCTGCTTGAACTGCCTGTTCAAGCAAGTTATCCGCTGTTGGTTTTAGCTTTGAAATATCGATTGGGCAGATCATGGAGAACGACGCCAAGTATCAAGGTAATTAGAATCTTAACCCTTACCGTCCCGGGCCATCAGGGGCACGGCAGCATACATCACAAGCAAAGTAGCTTTTTCACTTAAGCGCAGTCATCTTAGCAAGGTCACCCACGAGGCACTCGCTTGACTGCTTGGTGCGATATTTGGGGGCGGGGTGTGAGCCTAGCGCTCGGGGCTTAAGCAGAAAGTTCTTCTCAAACGACAAGTAGCGGTCAACAGGGCGTATAAAATCATCAGATGAGACACTCCACCCGACGTTCAACTGAATTTAAGCACGACCCCGATCAGCCAGTTGCTAGACGCCAGGTAGGCGACTGGTATGTGATTCGAGATTTACTGCCCTACCTACTGGCTTATCGCTACCGAGTCCTATTCGCGATCGCCTGTTTGCTCGCGGCAAAGTTTGCCAATTTGGGTATCCCCATTTTGCTTAAAACGCTCATCGACGATCTGGATGCGCACAAAAGTGTTTCGTCTGCGTTATTGGTGGTGCCACTTGGCTTGATCGTTGGTTACGGCTTATTGAGATTTTCGGCGTCTTTGTTTACCGAACTTCGCGAACTGCTGTTTTCGCGAGTGACTCAACACGCGGTCAGACAAATTGCACTCGAGGTATTTCAGCATTTACATGCGTTATCTCTTCGGTTTCATTTGTCGCGTCAAACGGGTGGCGTCAGTCGTGACATCGAACGCGGCACGCGTGCGATTCAATCGCTGGTCTCGTATTCGCTTTACAGCATCGTGCCAACGCTCATTGAGTTTCTGTTAGTACTTGGTTATTTTGCCTATCAATACAACATTTGGTTTGCCGCGATCACGCTGGGTGCCTTGATTATTTATATTGCTTTTACGATCGTTGTGACTGAATGGCGCACACATTTGCGTCGTACCATGAATGATATGGATTCACGGGCAAATCAAAAGGCGATCGATTCTTTATTGAACTTTGAAACCGTTAAGTATTTTGGTAACGAGTCGTTTGAGGCTAAACGCTATGACGAGAATCTGGTGCGTTTTCAGGCGGCGGCGATTAAGTCGCAAAAATCCTTGTCGTTGCTCAATGTGGGTCAGCAGCTCATCATAGGCGTGGGCTTAGTACTTATTTTATGGCGCTCAACCGTTGGCGTGGCGAACGGCTCGATGACGCTCGGTGACCTCGTCTTGGTGAACACCTTGATGATCCAGCTTTACATACCCTTGAATTTTCTGGGCGTTATTTATCGCGAGATCAAACAGTCGCTCACTGATCTCGATCGAATGTTCACCCTGCTGATGGCCGATCGCGAAATTGCGGATGATCCTGGTGCGCCTGCGCTTGTCATTGCAGATCAAACTCAGGGACCTGAAGTGCGTTTTGAGCGGGTACGTTTTCACTACGAGTCAAATCGAACCATTTTGCATGACTTGAGCTTTACGATTCCGGCCGGGACGATTACCGCGGTGGTAGGGCGCAGCGGGGCCGGTAAAAGCACGTTAGCACGCTTGTTATTTCGCTTTTACGATGTGCAGTCGGGCGCGATCTTGATCGATGGGCAAGATATTAAACGTGTGCAGCAAGCCAGTTTGCGTCAGTCGATCGGCATTGTTCCGCAAGATACGGTTTTGTTTAATGACACGATCGCTTACAACATTGCATATGGGCGCCCTGGTGCCTCTGAGGCCGATATACAAAGCGCGGCGCGCGCGGCGCAGATGGATCAATTCATTGCGCACCTGCCCGAGGGTTACAACACGCAAGTCGGTGAGCGCGGCCTGAAATTGTCGGGTGGTGAAAAACAGCGTGTGGCGATTGCGCGTACCTTGCTGAAAAAACCGGCGATGCTAATTTTTGATGAAGCGACGTCTGCGTTAGATTCAAAAACCGAGCGCGCCCTTCAAGAAGAGCTCACAGGCCTGTCGCGCAATCACACCACGTTGATCATCGCCCATAGACTATCGACAATCGTGCATGCCGATCAAATCTTAGTGATGGATCAAGGACAAATTGTCGAGCGAGGAACCCATGTCGAGCTGATCGCCAAACAAGGCACTTATGCACAAATGTGGAATATGCAAAAGCGCCAAGACGATCAGGTGACTTAACGAATTTCAAAACCCATTGAACGCAGGGTTTCCATTAAAGTGTGACGTCCACCCATTGCCTCTGGGCCGCGCACTCGATTTAAAGTATGCAGATCCCAGGGCCCGAGTGGGGTCATTTTTTGCTCTGCATAAAACGTATCCATCGTCTGGTTATAAGATTCGACGCCGGCTTTATAGGCCCGAGAGTCATAGGTGTCTTTATGCAAAATTGCAGACTGCGGCAAGCGCGGCTTGACGGCGGTTGTGAGCGAAGGTTCGGCATAACCGATACACATTCCGAACGTCGCAAAGCTCATGGGCGGCAAATTGAGCTCTTTGGCCACGGCGGCGGGGTCATTGCGAATTGCGCCGATATAGACCATTCCTAAATTCATTGACTCGGCGGCTACCGCAGCGTTCTGAGCGGCCAACGTTGAGTCGATTGCACCCACCAAGAGCATCTCAAGGTAATTTAGGCTTTCGTGAGGTTTTTGGCGATCAATACCCAGGGCTTTGAGTCGCGCCAGGTCAGTGACCCAAACTAAAAAGAGCGGGCAGGCGCGCACAAATTCTTG
>JARXAG010000027.1 GCA_029866055.1 Burkholderiaceae bacterium | reverse complement strand
CAGCGGGTGATGATTTACAGCGATCCCACAAGGCTAACTCAAGCACTTTTGTTCGGTGCGTGTTCGTTGATCGCGCATGATCAGACCTTCGTACGAGCGTATTTGACGGGTCCTCAAGCTCCTGCAGAAACTTTGGCACGCTTTGACGAAAAAGTATCTTTTTTTGAAATCCCTTGGGGAATCGCTGTTACCAAGCAGGCTGGCGCGTCTTTGGGTCGGTGGCTGGAGTTGACCTCTGCAGATATGCACCAGTCGGGCCTATTTTTGCAGTTGGCGACCAAGCACGGCGTTCATAATGAATATCTGCTTGAACAAAATAAGCTTTGGTCACAAGAGCCTTGTCGGTCTTTGACCGTGTTTGACAATACGTGTCTGGTACCTGCCGGAGATAACACCGACCGTCCAAGTCCGATCTCTGCAGGATTTCAGGCATTTAACGAGTTGTTGGTAAAGTATTCAGTTAAGCCAGTTAAGTTTCCGATGTTTACTGGTGACAGTGCACTTGGGTGGTTTCTCCAGGGTTTAAACGTGACGCTCATACTAGTCGCTGGAGCACTTCTGGCAACACTGAGTCTGGGAGTCGTGTGGTTGATGTTGCTGCGATCTAAGCTGTTGGTGATTCGTTTTAGCAGCAGATTGATGCTCGTCTTTTTTCAGAATAGTCCGGTGATTCTGCTACTGATTCTTGGCTATTTAGCAGTCAGTATGATTTGGACTTATACGATCCCCGTGTCGATCCTAAGCGCAGTGATTGTCATTGGCCTCAATAATGGTGCCAATCTCGCAGCCTCGTTGTATGAAGTGTGGCTCACCTCTGGCAAGAGCCAGTCGTTAGGTGCCACGTTAAGAACCACGATGGTGCCACTCCGTGCTGCGCTAATTAATGCTGCAAAGGCCACGCCCGTGGCTGGATTTATTGGGGTCTCGGATCTTTTAGCAACCTTGAACGATATTACGGCCTACTCAGGTGAACAGTTGACCACTTTTCTTGTGTTAACAGTTGTTTACCTGTTTCTGATTCAACTTGTGATGGTAAGCGTGACTAAAACCACGCAGTTTTTTGTTGCAAGGAGTGCGCAGCCGTGAGTTTTAGCCTAACTGACTTTATCTTGAATTTTTTGAGTTATTTTTTGACCAATATTAAGATTGGCACATTCTCGTTAATAGGTGGGCTGTTAATTGGAGTGCCGTTGGCTTGGCTACTGAACAAGAATAATAAGTGGTTGAGTCGGATGATCAATGTTGTTCTGTTTTTTTGCCGAGGGCTTCCAATTTATATTTTGATGTTTGCGCTGTTGACTAGTTTAAGTACGGATACGCTTTTAAAAGCATTTAATGACGAGACCCTTCGTACAGCGGCGATTATCCTTGCCTTGTCTGTGTACGCCCTGGCTGCAATTTGTGATCTCACCCTTGTGATGTTGGCTCAATTGGCAAAAGGTCAGATTGCTGAGGCATTTTTAATCGTGCCAAATATTTTTCGGATCTTCACGACGCTGTTGATTTCTTCGAGCGTCGGTGCCGCGATTGGGGTCCCTGAAGCGGTGTCATACACCATTCGCGTCTATGAGCGTTTTCCAGAAAGAATCGATCGATTTTTGTTGGTGTTAGCCGTCACGATTTTTTTTGCAGTTTTTCAGTCTCTTTGTAAAAAGATTGTGTTGATGCTGAGTGAGATGATCCAACGTCGGTTTCAAAATAGGAAAGTTCAGCCTTGACTTTAGCTTACGCCACCTATTGGTTGGCAATCATCGCCACGATGGCGTTTGCTGTGACTGCGGTGTTGGCGATTGCCGATCGTGGTGTCGATATTTTTGGCGTAATGGTGTTGGGAGTGATTACTGCAGTGGGTGGCGGCACAGTGCGTGATCTCATCTTGAACGTACAGCCGTTTTGGGTGGCTGATTTGGTTTTTATTCGCGTGGCCATTGCCGCTAGCCTCGTGGCCTTTGTTGCACGTTCATTGTTTACCCAGCCGCAGGTGTTTACATTGATGCTTTATCTTGATGGGTTAGGCGCAGCCCTCTTCGGTATTCAAGGCGCCATGAAAACCTACGAAATGAATTTTGGCTGGCCTTTGGCGCCTGTGATTTTAGGTATCATCACCGCAATTGGCGGCGGCATTTTACGTGACGTGATCGCTGGGCGAAAAAACTTGCTGATGACGACCGAACTCTATGCCATCCCAGTGGCGTTGGGCTGTTTACTATTGATGGCTGGTTTACATTTTTACCCACAACAAGGATTGCAACTGCTAATCGCCAGCACGCTTGTCACGTTCTTGATGCGTGCGGCGGCGATTCACTGGGATTTGAAAGTGCCAGCATTTTTAGTGACGCACTCTAAAACCGAGCGACAATAGCCTGACTGTGAATGGTGATCAATGGCTGGTTTGAGTGGCAAACTGCAATCGTGCTTTTGTGGTCGTGTCTATAAGAATAGAGTCTTGGCGTTTAGCCAGTGCTGTGAAAGCTATCTTGATCACTTTGACACTAGGCCAGCTCCTGATGCTGAAAGTTTGATGCGTTCGCGATATAGCGCCTTCGTGCTTGAGCGCAGCGCATATCTAAAACAAACGTGGTTCAGTGCACATTGCCCCAAAGATATTAGCTTTGAGCCAGACGTCAAGTGGCTCGGTCTTGAAGTGAAATGGTCGCGCACGACTGGGCCTGACCAGGCTGAGGTTGAGTTTGTGGCGCGCAGTCGTCTGAAAGGTGTGCCGACACGATTGCACGAGCTGAGTCGCTTCGTCAAAGCCGAGGGGCGTTGGTTTTATGTGGATGGTACCCAGCTGAGTTGATTCGACTTCAGTCTTTGAATGTTTGCGCAATTTGATTGCATACGTGACTTTCACATAAAAAAGCGTCAACGATGAGCGGATCGAACTGCATCCCTTTTTTTTCTATGATGAACTGAACGGCCTCATCGTGTGTCCAGTTCTTTTTGTAGACTCTCTCTGAGACCAACGCGTCATAGACATCAGCTAGCGCCATGATGCGGGCCTCTAAGGGGATCTGCTGCCCGTGTAATCCTCTCGGGTAACCTTCACCATTCCACCACTCATGGTGCCCACCTGCAATATTTTTTGCAATGGTCAGTAGATGGTTCTGTTCTTTATCGTGCTTAGTGGCAGCAAGAGTATTTTCGCCGATGAGTGCATGGGTTTTCATGATTGCCCATTCTTCTTCGGTTAAGCGCCCAGGCTTTAATAAAATATTGTCAGGGATGCCGACTTTGCCAATGTCGTGCAGCGGCGCTGCTTTAAACATGGTGTCGATATCAGCATCGCTTAATTCTTCGCGATAGTGACCGAGTGCACGAAGTCGAAGCGCAAGCGTTTTGACGTAGTACTGGGTACGTAAGATGTGTTGACCCGTTTCATTGTCTCGAGCTAAGGCAATAGCATTTAGCGTAGACAGCATTTGCTCTTCGAGATAAGCCGATTTTTTATTGGCGATTTCGAGTAATTGAGTTTGTGCTTGCAGTAACAAGTTTTTTTGTAATTCAAGCTCAGAGACATCCACATGCGTATAAACAGTATCTTGATGTACGTTTTTTTGTGTGATGATGCGTACTGTGCGCTGGTTAGGTAAAGCAATGTCAAAGGGCGCACCCGAAAAATTGAACTGTTCGGTCAAGTCGGATATTGTTTTTTTTGCTGTGTGTGGGCCGGGTGTTTGCTGTTGCTGCCAGGCTTTTTCATAGATATAAAAAAAAGAATGATTCAGACATTCTTGTTTATTGCCACAGGCATACATATCAACGAAGGCCTGATTCACCCACTTGAGCATGCCGTCGTGGTCGCAGATCATGACGCCGTCGGGTAAGCGATCAAGTAGTGCTGCCGTTTCGTCTGAAACTACTGCGTTTGTGGCGAGCGCTTGGACGGGCAGTGCGCTGTGGATACTTTTCTCGGCGTTCCAGATGCGTACGCGCTGGCCACCTGGAAGCGGCAGTGACGACACAAGCACCCGCTGATCGCGGTGATCAAAGCTGTAGGGACGCATCTGTGCGTGATGGCGGTCAATGCCCATTGAAATGAATTGCTCAATATTAGGCAAATCAGCGGCGCTTAAACGAGCCAGATAAAACCGATGTAAATTTTCGCGATAAGGTTCACCCTCGTACACCTTACCAGCGTGCTCTGGAAACACCTGTAAAAAAGAACGGTTCCAGAAGACGGTGCGGTCCTCATCATCAAAGATGCAGATGGCTGTCTTAACGCCATCGAGTGCGTCACCGATTGCACGTAAGAGCTGCCGGTTGATTCGAGGTGCTAGGGCTGATGTTGACATGAGTTTGGGTGATTCAGTGCAATCGAGGGCGACATCCGAGTTTTGGCGGCAGGATGAATTGACATCTTACTGTGGAAAAAAACCATTGATTTGAATCACTCGAGCCCAGCTTTGTGAGTAGGTGCGTTCGCGCTCGGCTAACGCGAACGAGGACATGAATTCAACCGTGAGACCGAGGCCTTGTAGGCGTTCGCGTAGCTGTGGTTGTTGCAACACTTTTTCGATTGCCGCCGCATAGCGTGCCGTCACTTGTTGTGGCGTACCGGCAGGTGCAAAAATGCCGTAATAGGGCAGGTCGTCAAAGCCCGTCAACCCAAGTTCGGCGAGCGTAGGCACGTCTGGCAATAAGGCTTGCCGCTGTGTGCCTAGTACAGCCAACATTCGAACCTTACCCGCCTTGATGTATTCGATAAAGTCTGGCACCGAGGCAACGCCTGCTGGGATCTGATTGCCCAGCATATCGATCAGCATCGGTGCGCTACCGCGGTAGGGCACCGGTTGCAAATCAAGTTTGGCTTGCGTCGCTAAGGCCTTGACTAAAAATTCTGGCACGGAAGCCGGTGCTGGGATCCCTACAGATAACCGTGCGCTATCTTTCGAGCGAAGCCAGTCAAGGTATTGTGCGTACGAGGTGGCTGGTGTGCCAGGCGAAACCGCCAAGCCATTGGCGAACGAGGCAAAGCCCGCGACTGGGGTGAAATCTTCTTGTGGACGAAAGCCAGGATTTTTAAGAACCAAGGGCAAAATTGAAATTGTGTGGTCGTGCGATAAAAACAGCACCGAACCATCTTTGGGCGCAGCTTTAAGCGCCTGAGCCGCGATTTGCCCACCGGCGCCGGCTTTATTTTCGATAATCACGTTTGTGCCCAACGCCAGGCTGAATTGCTCGCCAAGCATGCGGGCAATCGCGTCGGTTCCGCCGCCGGCCGGAAAACCAACCATCAGGCGTATGACAGAGGGCTGTGCTTGCGCAAGCGCTTGGAACAGCAGGAGGGTCAAGCCTGCGAGAATTTGCTTCACGACAATGACCGCCCTGAAGGGCGGCCGTCGCGATCAACGGCAGTGTTGCGAATCATGAGTGTTTGCATGGCTACGAGTGCGAGTCATGTTACAAAAAAATCTACTCGACTTTAATATAAAAAACATGAATGCGATACCTCGCCGCGCGATGACCTATTGCGCGTTACTCGACGCCGTGAAGTTCGACATCAAACACTAAGATCGCATTAGGAGGAATCACGCCGCCCGCGCCGCGTGCACCATAGCCCATCTCTGATGGAATGATCAGCGTGCGCTTGCCACCGACCTTCATGCCAGCAACGCCTTCATCCCAGCCTTTGATCACGTGACCAGCAGCAAGCGGGAAGTCAAACAATTGACCGCGATCGAGCGAGCTATCAAATTTGGTGCCTTTTTGATCTGCTGCGGCAGCATCAAAGAGCCAGCCCGTGTAGTGCACCGACACGTGTTTGCCTGGAGTCGCTTCTGCGCCAGTACCCAGCGTTGTATCAATTTTTTGCAATGTAGTCACTTTAGGTTACCTTTTGTAGACAGACTGGGTGACAGACCCAAGATCAGACCAATAGTATATTCTCGTTCATGAGGCGGCAGTTCTGGTTATGATCAGAGCTCGGCTCTTAATGCTTAGGGTTCAGTGCTCAGCTCTGGGTTCTAAGTCCTAAGTATCAATAACAATCAATAAAAATATCTATTCTCAGGAGACAACCCCATGATTTATGAACTTCGCGTCTATCACGCCGCCCCAGGTAAATTGCCCGCCCTAATTGAACGTTTCGCCAATCACACGGTGCCAATCTGGAAAACCCACGACTTTCGTCCCGTGGGCTTCTGGACCGTCGATATTGGCGAAAACACCAATGACTTTTATTACATGCTCGAATGGGATGACATGAACCATCGAGATCGCGCTTCGGCCACGTTTATGGCGGATCCAAAGTGGCTGGCTGCACGCGCTGCATCTGAAAAAGATGGTGCCTTGTTAGCTGGTGTTTCGCGCACAATTTTGAAACCCACTGCGTTTTCAAATCTGAAATAACCCACAGCTTTTCCATCGGAGGCGACCCATGACGACGATTCATTCGCTCACGGCACGAGCTGTGTTTGCGCCCATTAAACGGCCATTGCAAACGTCGACCGGAGCCGTCAGTCAAGCGCCGATGGTGTTGCTTGACCTCACAACCTCTGAGGGGGTGGTGGGGCGCAGTTATTTATTTGCCGTCACGCCGCTTGCGCTCAAGGCGCAAGTGGCTCTCATTGAGGACATGGCCAGCCTGCTAGTCGGTCAGCCTTTGGTGCCGTTTGAAATCGAACGTCTGCTGACGCAACGCTTCACGCTACTCGGGGCCGTCGGTCTGGTTGGAATGGCGATTTCGGGTATCGATATGGCGGTTTGGGATGCGTTGGCCATACAGGCTAAGCAACCACTGGCCTGTCTGTTGGGCGGGCAACTCAAGCCTGTGACCGCTTATAACAGTTGCGGTTTAGGCCTGACAGGGCAACGCGCCGATGTAGCGGCTTTGGCTCGCGAGGCAAACGAACTACTGGCCGGCGGCTTTACTGGCCTGAAGTTACGCCTTGGCTACGCTGACTTAAACGATGATGTTGCGGCCGTCAAAGCGGTGCAAAGTGCCTTGCCGGTTGGTGTTCGGCTGATGACCGATTACAACCAAGGCTTAGACCCCTCTGAGGCGATTCGTCGAGGTCATGCGCTCGATGACTTAGGTTTAACCTGGATCGAAGAGCCCGTGCGGGCGGATGATCATGCGGGCTGCGCGCGCGTGGCGACTGCGTTGAAAACCCCAGTGCAGATTGGTGAAAATTACTGGGGCTCGCGTGACATGTCGCGCGCCATTGCTGCACAGGCAAGCGACTATGTCATGCCTGACTTAGAGCGCATCGGTGGTGTGTCGGGATGGCTGCGTGCCGCAGCAATCGCTGACGCAGCAGCTTTGCCGATGTCGACCCATTTGTTTCCAGAGGTTAGCGCACACCTAATGTGTGTGACACCCACTGCGCATTGGCTTGAATATGTCGATTGGGCTAACCCAATTTTAAAGACCCCGCTTGAGATTGTGGCGGGTCAAGCGGTGCTGCGCAACGAACCCGGTTCAGGAATCGACTGGGACGAAGCGCAGGTTAAAAAATACGCGTATTAGTTCAATACGCGTTTAAGCCGAACGCGCTTTTTCGGGGAAGGGCAGTGGCTTGCCGACAGGAACGGGCTCTTCGCCTAAGCTGAGCAGCATGGCGATGGTGACGTAGGTGCCGGTGACGGCAATCACGTCTACGATTTGCTGTTCGCCCAAAATTGCTTTTGCACTGTTAAACAGTTCATCGCTGATTTCGTGGTTTTGAGTCATGGTTGTACAGACGTCATACACAGCAGCTTCGTCGGGTTGCATGTTACGCGGACGAATCCCTGCTTTGATGTCGTCAGCAACGTGTGCTGGCAAGCCTTCGCGCAAGGCGATTGGGTAATGGGCGTGCCATTCAACTTGCGA
Source organism: Burkholderiaceae bacterium (assembly GCA_029866055.1). Taxonomy (GTDB): domain Bacteria; phylum Pseudomonadota; class Gammaproteobacteria; order Burkholderiales; family Burkholderiaceae_B; genus Zwartia. The sequence goes on along the minus strand of JARXAG010000027.1, from coordinate 1,835 downwards.
GGTCCAGATGCGGGCTTGAATCAAAATCGCCAACTCGCTTAAGCGCATTGGGATTGATGAGTTCCAGCGCAGGTAATCGAGCATTTTTTTCATGCGATCGGCAAACACTGGGCTGCGCAACATGACGTTGTAGGGGCCGGCGAGCCCAACGCTCGAAATCTTTAAGATGTCACCCGCGAGGTCGCGCGCTTCGGGCGCAACAGTATCGATGGTGAGTTGAGTAAAACGTTTTGAAGTAAAGGTTGCCATATGGTCTCCGTGTAGGTGCAGCAATCATAGGCTAAAAATTATGCGAATGTTTGCCTATTGAAGATTGGTTTTGGTGCGTTGCAAAAGAGTTTTGTATCGCGCCGTATCATTCACCCACAGCGCTCGCATCTCCTCGGGCGTTGAGGTTTTGACCTCCATGCCTTGCGCCGCCAGTGTTTCGACAATCTTGGGCGCTTGTGCCGCTTTCAGCACTGCGCTATTGAGTCGCGCAATGATTGGCGCAGGCGTGCCGCCCGGTGCGATCACGCCCTGCCAGGTATAGGCTTCAAACCCCGTCAAGCCAGCCTGTGCCACAGTGGGTATCGCGGGTGTGGCTTGTGTGGGTTTGCTGCCGGTCGTCGCGAGCAATAGCAGTCGGCCGTCTTTGACGTGATCCATATTGCCGACCAACGATGTAAACATCATGTCGACGCGGCCCGCCAGTAAATCGATGAGGGCAGGGCTCGCCCCCTTGTAGGCGACGTGCATGATGTCAATATTGGCAGCAACCCGAAATGCTTCGCCGGCAAGATGTTGTGCAGTACCGTTGCCAGACGAGGCAAAGTTAATTTTGCCTGGATTTTGCTTGGCGAAAGCGATTAACTTTTCAGTGGTGTTGAGTTGTGTTTGCGGTGCCACTAACAACCCCAAAGGCTGGATTGTAGTCAAAGCAATCGGCTCAAAATCTTTGACGGGATCGTACGTTGGGGTGTCGTGAAGCAGTGGTGTGATCACGAACGCGTTCGTGCCAAACAGCAGGGTATACCCATCGGGTGCTGCTTTGCGCAAGGCCTCGGTCGCTAAGAGCGTGCCACCACCCGCACGATTTTCAACTACAACTGTTTGCCCAAGTTGTAGCGAAAGTTCTTGTGCAAGCAAGCGCCCAACAATGTCAGTCGCACCACCCGGCGTGTAAGCAATGAGCAACCGCAACGCTCGCGTGGGGTAGTTCATCGTTGTTGGCTGCGCGAAGCTGGGCGCTGCTACGCTCAATAGGGCGAGACACGTCAAAAGGCGTCGTGCATTCAAGAAAAAGGTCATGGGCCACGCAAATATATAGAGTAGGTTCGTTTGTTTAAGCTGGGGTTAAGCGGCTTAAACCACTGGGTTCAGAGAGCTTTAAAAAACGTTGGTCAGGTCGCCTTGAAAAATATTGGCGCACCCGTACCTTGTGGCCCATAAAAATGCGTGGCCATGACCTGACAGCGTCTGATGTAACGGTGTTCGTCGGGGCCGTAGTCGGCGACCGCATTGTGCATCGTGCCGATGTTATCCCACAACAGCAGCGAATCTTTGTTCCAGTGGTAGGTGTAAAGATACTTGTCTTGCATTTGCAATTCAAAAAGATAGTTAAGAATCTCTCCACTCTCTTGCTCGCTGAGTTCGTTGATTTTCATGGCATAGCCAGGGTTGGCGTACAGCACTTTTTTCTGCGAGATCGGGTGGGTTAAGAAAGTGGGGTGGGTGGCCGGAGGGCGTTTGCTTTTTTCTTCGTCACTGAGCGCAGGGCGGGTGCTACCTGGGCGAGTGCGCATCATGTCCCAAAACTTATTGAAGTCATGGGTGATCGTTGTATGGGCGAGTCG
>JARXAG010000016.1 GCA_029866055.1 Burkholderiaceae bacterium | reverse complement strand
CCACAGCACAGTGGTTTCGCGTTGATTGGTGATGGCGATTGCCGCGACGCTGTCAGTCGTTCCGGCGGGAGTCAGTACCTCTTTGAGGACCCGTAACTGTGTTTGCCAGATTTCAAGGGCATCATGTTCAACCCAGCCCGGCTGTGGAAAAATTTGTTTGAATTCGCTTTGGGCGGCGCGCACGCTGTGTCCTTGCACATTGAACAAAATCGCGCGAGAGCTTGTGGTGCCTTGATCGAGTGCGAGAATATGGGTCATAAATCGTATTTGTTGTCACTAAACATTACTCACCACCCGGAAGCCGCAATTGCTAGACGTGGTTGAGGGCGTATTCGCACCTCGTGCTGCAAGTCGATAGCGATTGCAATAAGAGTCGTGGCATAAAAAAGATCCACCTCGCATTGAGCGTTTGCCCGTTGGCATGGAGTGCAGAGGGTTTTCGCGACTGCTGCTGACATGATAGTCTGAACTAAACCAGTCGGCGCACCATTCCCAGACATTGCCGACGGTATTGAAAAGCCCAAAACCATTTGGCTCATAGCTTTGCGCCGCCTGTGGCTCTGGTTGCCATCCCTTGCGCGGTAAATTTGGAAACTCACCCTGCCAGATATTGCAAGGCAAGGGTTGGTTCATCTGAAGCGTGTCACCCCAAGAATATCGTTTCTCACTGAGTCCGCCGCGGGCTGCGCACTCCCATTGAGCCTCTGTGGGTAGGCTGACCCCGGCCCAGGCGCAGTAGGCTTGGGCGTCATGCCACGAAATGTGTACGACCGGGTGCTCAGGAAGGGTCAGGTGATTCGAGCCCGGCCCAGACGGGCGCTGCCAACAAGCGTCTGGAAGATCGACCCACCATACGAGATCGTTTGAGACTGGAACGACAGTTTTTTTTAGAGTCTGAGACAGTTGCAAATAAAAAACAAATGATGAGCCTAGCCGCTCGGCTTCAGTGACATATTGTGTATCGCGAACAAACTGATTGAATTGTCGATTGGTGACTGTCGTAGGAGCGATCCGAAAGGCGTCCAGTTTGACTAAGCGCGCCGGACCTTCGCCGTCTTCTTGAAAACCGATGTTTTCATTGGTGCCCATCACAAAAGAGTTACCCGCGATCTCGATTAAGTCGCTGTGCTGTTGTGAGCGAGCGGCTGTCGTGTCGGCGTTGGTTGCCGTGACGACAGGCGCGTTAGATGCAAGGCGCTCAGTCGTTGGCAATACTTCTGCTTGCGGTAAAGACCGCTGCGCCGAGCAGCAGACTTTATTTTGCATTTAGTCTTTTTCCCAAAAAGCGCGAGTGACACCTTGGCTGCGCATGAGTTCGACAATTTTGTCGCGAGGCAATACGCCACAGCGCTTGGCCCAGGCTTCATATTGAAGCGCCATCTCTGTGACACGCTCAGGATGTGTCGCCGACAAATCATTGAGCTCGGTACGGTCGGCCTCCATGTCGTACAACTCCCAGTCGCAAGGGTAACGCTTCACCAACTTCCATTTGCCGACTCTGATGGCCGCATTGCCTTCATGCTCCCAAAACATCGGTGGTCGTTCGGTCGTGTCACCTTTGAGAGCGCTGCCTAATGAGTGCCCTTCGAGCGCAGTAATTTGATGCCCCGCGTAGTGTTCGGGGTAGGGTGTCTGGGTGATGTCAAGAATGGTTGCCATAATGTCAGGCAAATACCCTGGCGAATGTCTGACCGCACCTCGGTCTGAGATGCCTGTTGGCCAATGCATAATGAGCGGCGTGGCAACGCCGCCCTCGTGAATCCAGTGTTTGTAAAGCCTGAAAGGTGTGTTTGACAGGTTGGCCCATGCGGGGCCGTAACTTTGATAGGTGTCTTCGGGGCCCGGCATCAGCGAGGTGTCATTACCAAAATGCACTGGCTTACCGTCGCGTGTCTTGGCGCGGGCGATCATGAGCTTATCAACCAGCTCATCAATCGATACGCCTTCAGGAATATCTTCTGCGCAAGCGCCATTATCTGACATAAAGATCACCAGCGTATTATCAAGCTCACCGGCCTCTTCGATGGCTTGCAAAATACGGCCGATGCCTTGATCCATTCTGTCGATCTGCGCGGCATAGACTTCCATACAGCGTAGCAACCAGGCTTTTTGTTCGGCGTCTTCCCAGCTCGGCTGAGAAGGGTCTCTGTCGGTCAGCGGCCACGAATCTTTTAGGATGCCGGACTTGACCAGTCGCTCAAGTCGTTCTTTGCGCAGCGTATCCCAGCCGCTATCAAATCGCCCTTTATATTTTTTGATGTCTTCTTCGTGGGCGTGCAACGGCCAATGCGGTGCGGTGTAAGCGACGTAAGTAAAAAAAGGTTGAGTCGGGGAGGATGTGTAGTGTTGCTTAATGTAAGTGACAGCTTGGTCGCTGATTGCGTCGGTATAAAAGAAATTTTTGTCATCGCGAGCCTCGTGCTCGGCATTTTTGTTGTCGCGCGTCAGGGTGTTGGGATCATAAAAACTGCCTGCGCCGATGATGGTGCCAAAAAACTCATCAAAGCCTCGTTGCTTAGGCCACGAATCGGTAGGTTCACGCAAATTGCTTGAGACGTGCCACTTACCACTCATGTAGGTTTTGTAATGACTTGCCTTTAAGGCTTCTGGAATCGTGACGCAGCGCTGATTCAGGTTGCCCGCGTAACCTTCGGGGCCGCTGTCATAGGTCAAGATTCCGATGCCGGTCTGATGCGGATGCAAGCCGGTCATGAGCGAGGCGCGTGAGGGGCTGCAGCGAGCCGTGTTGTAGAACTGTGAAAAGCGTAAACCGCCAGCGGCCAGGCGATCCAAGTTGGGGGTTTCAATCTCGCCGCCATAGCAGCCGATATCAGAAAAACCCATGTCATCATTTAGGATCAAGACAATATTTGGTTTCTTACTCATGGCAATCCTGTATTTAAAAAAGGCTAAAGACGCTGACCTGTCAGAGGGTCAAACAAATGCACGGTTGCGGGCTGACAACCGACTTTAATCGTTTCATTTTCTTTAATCAGCTGAGTGTGCGGTAGCTTCATTTTGATAGGCTGTTGGTCTACCAACAGAGCGACAGTCACGCTGTCACCCAAATCTTCAATGAGTTCAACCGTTGCGCTCACACCCTCAGCGCTTGGTGCTAAATCAGAAGGTCGAACCCCAAATATCACTTCGCGTGAAGAAGCCGTGCTCTGTTCGATTTGAAGGCTATCACCATTCTTAAACGTGATCGTTGAACCTTGCCATTGGGCGGCAAGCAGGTTCATGGGCGGGCTGCCAATAAAGCTGGCTACGGTCAAGGTGGCAGGGCGAGCAAAGATATTTCTGGGGGTATCAATTTGTACGATTCTTCCTTCCATAAAAACTGCAACACGGTCAGCCAGCGTCATCGCCTCTTCTTGATCGTGAGTGACATATACCGTTGTGACTTTCAAAGAGCGCTGTAGTTTACGTAATTCGATTCGAGTCTCTAAGCGTAGTTTGGCGTCAAGATTAGATAAGGGTTCATCGAGTAAAAATAGACGCGGTTGGCGCACAATTGCCCGTGCCAGAGCAACGCGTTGTTGCTGACCGCCCGAGAGTTGCCCAGGCTTGCGATCCATCAGATGCTCGATATTGACTTTAGTTGCGGCCTCTCGTGCAGCAAGATTTCTGGACGACTGATTTTGTCCAATCATCTTTAACGGAAAGGCGATATTGTCTTGAACCGACATGTGCGGATACAGAGCATAACTTTGAAAGACCATTGCGACGTCGCGTTCTCCTGGTTCTTTGCTGGTGACGTCTTCGTCATCCATAAAGACCTTGCCGGCACTAAGCGACTCAAGCCCGGCCAGCACTCTGAGTGTGGTTGTTTTGCCAGAGCCTGAGGGCCCTAACAGCACAAAAAATTCACCCGCTTTGATGTCTAGATCAATGCCGTGTAAGACCGTGAGTTGATCGTGTTTTTTGACCGCACCCTCGATGCGAATGCTGCCGCGCTGAGTCATCGCCGCCCTCCGCCTTTTACTGCGCCGACAGTTAGGCCCTTCACGATATGGCGTTGTGCGGCTAACCCGATGATGATCACAGGTGCCATTGCGACGATGGCAGCTGCCGCCAGGCGCGCCCATTGGGTCTGCTCAACAGAAATAAAGTTGAACATCGCGACGGTGACGGGCCGCACGCGGTTACCGCCGAGCAACACAGAAAACATGAATTCATTCCAAGAGTTGAGAAAGACAAAAATAGTTGTCACGGCGATGCCGCCGCGCACCTGAGGCAAGATCACGTACCAAAGTGCGCGCAGCCGTCCGGCGCGATCAAGCAGGGCGGCTTCCTCCATCTCGAGCGGAATATCCTCAAAGTAAGACACCATCAGCCAGATGGCAAAGGGCAATGAAAAAGTCAGAAAGATCAGAATTAAACCCGAGTAGGTGTCCAGCCCTCCGATTCGTTGCAGAACTAGGTAATAGGGAATCACCAATCCCACTGGAGGCAGCATTTGCGTCACCAGGACATAAAAACCACTGGTTTGTTTTCCTGGGTATTTGAGGCGGGCAATCGCGTACGCGGCCGGTACCGAAAATAGCATTGTCAGTAGCGTTGCGGTGCTTGAAACGACGATGCTCGACCACAGGTTGGGTAGGATTGAATCCGCACCGCTTAGTACGGCACGATAATTATCGAGAGTCGGCGTGAAAATCCAGACCGGCGGGTAGGCCAACACGTCGCGTTCAGTCTTAAAGGAAGTGAGTACGCCCCAAAGAACCGGAAACGCCCAGACTGTCAGTAGCAGGCCGGCGGCAGCAAATAGCATGAGTTGACGCGGGATTGTTTGTTTCATTTAGCGGCTTTTCTGCGTTTAAACATGACGTAGGACACGGCGAGTGTGAGGCCGAGCAGCACCATCGCAAGACTTGAGCCGTAGCCGAGATTTAATTCTGTAAACGAGGTTCGATAAGCGTATAGATTCAAGATTTCGGTAGAGGAGCCTGGCCCGCCGCCCGTCGCTGCAAAAATGGCAGCAAAGGCTGAAAGCGCCGTCATGGTGCGCATGATGACAACCATGATGATTGCGGGGCGTATCAACGGTAGCGTGAGATAGCGTAAACGTTGCCAGGCGTTGGCTCGATCTAGCCGCGCTGCCTCATAGACGTCGGCTGGCAGAGTCGCGAGCGTTGCGAGAAAAACAAGGAAGGCGAACGGAGTCCATTGCCATGTGTGGATGGCAATCACAGAGATAAGGGCCAGTTGCGGGTCGCCTAACCAATTTTGACTGCCGAGCCCGAGGGCTCGAGTGACTAAGTCGACAAGGCCGACGTCAGGGGCTAAAACGAGGGTGCGCCAAAACAAACCGACGACGACTGGGGCAAGCACGATTGGCAAGATCGCGGCGATACGCAACAGCCCCTGACCCTTGGGGATCTGCTGGACCAACATCGCAAGCGACAGCCCAACGATTATTTGTAAGCAGACGGTCGAGCTCGTGTAGACCACAGTCAGCCATAGCGAGTTCATAAACCGTGGGTCGCCCAACATCTTGCCGTAGTTGTCCAGGCCGGCAAAACCCGAGAGCCAGGGCATGGTCATATCGAGCCGGAAAAAGCTCGTCCAGCCAAGGTAGACAAGAGGGGCTGTGGTGGTGATCAATAAAAGTAATAGCGACGGTCCGAGTAAGTACCAGGCGAACCTACGCTCTTGCCTGGCTAGGGCAAGAGCGCCAGAGTCAATCGCTTGTGCTGCAGCCATTCTCTAGTTCTTAAAGAGCTGCTGGATCCGGGCTTGCGCTTCATCCAAGGCTTCTTTTGGTTTCTTTTGTCCGACGAGCGCAGCCTGAATGCTGGTTGCCATGGCTTCGCCAATCGCGGGCCACTGCGGCACTAAAGGTCGCCACTGTACGTCGGTGTCGAGCTCGAGAGATTGCAAGGCTGCTGGTATGAAATTGTCGCCCGCACCGCTCATCGC
>JARXAG010000203.1 GCA_029866055.1 Burkholderiaceae bacterium | reverse complement strand
ATACATGCCATACAAAAGTGGAATTGAAAAAATAAAAGCGGCTAGGGCTGCAGCGATTAACACCGGTTTTCGGCCAACCCGATCAGACAGTGCCCCAGCCAACAGCGTGACAGGGATCAGCACGATCATACTTAAGGTATTAATTGCAAGGGATTTGTTAGGTGGAATCTTGTCTACCAACTCTAGCCAACTCACGATATATACAAAAATCAAATAGAAAGACACCGCGAGAAATGCTGAGACCCCTGAAAGCTTTACGATTAACAGGCGATGATTTTTAAAGGTCTCAACAACCGGATTCGTTAGGACTACACGTGTGTGGCCAATGTGCTCGGGCGAGCCGCGGCGCAAGAGATAGCCCGCCAGGCCGATGACCAAACCAAACAGAAACGGAATCCTCCAGCCCCAGGCTTCGAGGTGCTCGGGTGACAAGACCGCCCCGAGTGCTGCACCGACCCCAGAGCCCAAAAGCATCCCGATATAGGCGCTGCTCGAGCCTATTGCTCCTACGAACCCGCGCTTGTTTGCTGGGGCTTTCTCAATCATATAGACCAACGAGGTCGGGTACTCGCCACCCACCGAAAGCCCCTGGATGATGCGGCAAAGTGTTAACAGGATCGGGGCGGCGATCCCAATTGTGTCGTAACCCGGCATGATCCCGACCAGAAAGGTTGGTATCGCCATCGCCACGATCGACACAGTGAGCGCGGCTTGTCTGCTGACACGATCGCCGATATACCCAATCACAATCCCGCCGAGCGGTCGCATCAAAAAGCCAATCGCAAAAATACCAAAGGCCATCAAAACTTGTGCAACAGGGTCTGCTTTAGGAAAAAAAACTCGACCAATCGAGGTCGCAAAATACCCATAGATCGCAAAGTCATACCACTCAAGAATATTTCCGATAGCTCCGACGGCAATAGCTTTGCGGGACTTTGGCGTTGACATGCTTTGTTCTCAGTATTTTTGAATCCTCAATATACCGAGCAAAACTTCGCAGAACACTAGGCGTTACAGGTTTTCGTAAATCGACGCGGGTTTGCGTGAATCAGCTGTTTCAGGCTGAATCACAGCAGCAGCATCTGCTTACATACTTTTACAAAAAAACACTTGATTTTTGACAATCCATCATTTAGTATAGATATACATTAATGGATATCATTTAGAAAAAATTTATGCCGAGTCTTCGTCTTTCAAAGTGGGGCAATAGTGTGGGGATACGCATCCCCACTGAGTATTTACGTCTTACCGGGATGAAGGCCGGCGACCATCTTGAAGCAAATTTTGATACCGATGGTGCGCTCACGTTAAGATCAGTCGCCTTCAGTAGAAAGGCCTTTGCACTTGAGTTGGCTGCTCAACAACACGACATGCCGATGGGTGAGTCTGTGATTGAAGCGCTAAGGCAAGGGGCACGCTATTAATGTTGTACGTCGACACCAGTGTGTTAGTCGCCCTTCTTACTCAAGAAAGCAAAACTTCCGATGTCATAAAATGGTACGGCAGTTGCAAACAAGACCTAGCGTCTTCGCACTGGTGCGTCACTGAATTTGCCAGCGCCCTTGGCCTGAAGCAAAAAACCGGTCAGTTGACGAAAGCGCAAGCTCAGGCTTCATGGACAAAATTTGAACGTTTGTGCCAACAAGACCTGCAACTCTTATCCAATGCCGCGATACATTTTTATGACGCAGCGCTACTAGCCATCGACGCGACAATTAACGTGCGAGCAGGCGATGCGTTGCATTTGGCCAGCGCCACCGCAAACAAAGCCAAAGGCTTAGTCAGTTTGGATGTCGATTTGTTAAAAAGTGCAAAGCTGCTAAAAATAAAACCCATTGCGCTTTGAAAATAGCACGTCAATGTGGGATAGCAAATGCACGGCGGTTTGGAAACGCTCGAAACGAATCCTCATTAAGAGTACCTTCGCGACCCTTTCGCAAACCGATGCGACGCTAAACGTGCCAACAGCTTCTCTTTTTGCGTGTCGTACATCAAGCTGCTTTCAATTAATTCAGGCCACAGCTCAAACGCTTTGGACACCGTTTCTTTAATCACGCTGGCACAAGGTTTTTCTGCGATGCCAACTCGCTCGCAAAAGACTCTGAGCGTTGCTGGGCTAAGCCCAATCGGTGGTTTATGACCGGCGCTGGCTCGGTAAAGCGCCAAAGCGCTGCCCTGCCCGCCCAGATAAACAGACCACGCAACGATATCAAACGCTTTCGATAAATAGGGTGTTCGACCATCAGGGTAGATCAAACAAAAGTTTTTCAGATGCGCATCGTAATTACCCATTAGGTCGTTAATGACCAAGAGCCTCAACAGCTCGTGCACAGCGTTCACCCCTAAGCTTTCAGGAAAGCGCATCATCAGCGATCCCACTGCTGCATACGATGCACCCGTGTATTTCTGTTGGGGGTCTACATTGAGCACTTGAGCAAAGTCTTCGCAATGAATCCGTTTGGAGCCATCGCGATCAAACCGAGTCACTGCTAAAAAATGACTACTACCCCCGAGCATGTATTCATGCTCAATATCCATCTGCGCTAAAGGTACTAACTTATGCTCGCAGACATTCGCGCCCGCAGCCTGCGCTAGCCCAAGGCTTAAGTGTTCAACCTCTGGAAGCCTTGGCCGATCAATTTGTGGCAACTTCCCAATAATTCGAGTCACGCCCTGGCGTTTACGTGCGACATACCGTCCACCTAATTCGATCAACCCTAACTTGGGTTGCACACCAGAAATTGATACCCCTAACGGCAACGGATCTGCAGTCACCGACATGTCTAGGGGCGCGTCATCTCGCGTGAGCAGTGCCGCCAACTGGTCTTTGGTTAACGTCGCGGGAAGCGCCTTGACTGCTCCTGGTAGGTCAAGTCCGCAGGCAGCAAATAAGGCAAAATGGTCATCTTCTCGACATCCTCGCAGTTGTGCAAGGTGGGTTCTAAAAACACCTTCAGGCAGCATGTTTTGAAAAAATGCGGGCAAGCGTCCATCTCTACCATTGAACAGCGAACTACCAAAATCGTTCCAGAGCGACTCTTGCTGTGCAGGATGTTGCGCCAACATGCTCAGCGATACGGTAGCTTGATGGGAATCAACAGAGAAACGTTTGTCTGCAACGAACCGAATCATCGGAGCAGTTACGCGGTTATCAAAACGAAAAAGCTTGCCGATCAACCTCTGCGCCAGAAAAATATCCAGAATCTCTACGTTAGACATTAGATATCTTGAAGACCTTCTGTCATGGTCGCGACGTGTTGGACATTGACTTGACCAGAGGATTCAAAGGCGCGGGCGACGTCGCGCGGAACAATCAGCACCTCTTGACCATTAGCCTCTGCAATTGCCAACAGCGTTGTCACACCAAAATTATGCTCCCCGCTCAAAGCGCGACTGATACTTTGTCTGGTTAGCCCAGTTTGACGCGCAAGATCAATGTCAGTCAGTGGTTTGCGCCCACTGATCAAGCCCTTGGCAACTGCTTTTAGAGTGTTCATTAGATTTAACTTATCAAAATAAGTTAAATAAATTTAACACATTACAGATATTTATAGAATAATTAAATGTTAAATATATTTAACATTATTAAAATAAGTTAAATATATTTAACACAGCACAACTTCAATCCAACTAAACCTTAGTCGGCGCAGCAGTCTCAAGTCCGAAGGCTTTATGCAGTGCGCGAACGGCGAGCTCCATGTACTTGTCTTCGATCAGTACTGAGGTTTTGATCTCGCTGGTGCTGATCATTTGGATATTGATGTTTTCTTGTGCAAGGGTCTTGAACATTAAGCTTGCAACGCCCGCATGCGAGCGCATGCCGATACCGACGATTGAGACCTTTGCGACTTTATCGTCTGATAAAACTTCGCTTGCACCTACGGCTGGTGCGATAGCGCCCTTGAGCAGCGCGAGCGTGCGATTGAATTCGTTGCGATGTACGGTGAAGGTGAAATCGGTTGTGCCAGCCACTGACTGGTTTTGCACAATCATATCGACGTCAATATTGGCATCTGCCACTTTGCCCAAGATCGCAAAAGCAATACCTGGTTTGTCGGGCACGCCCAACAGTGTGACTTTGGCTTCGTCGCGGCTAAAGGCGATGCCTGAAACAACGGCTGCTTCCATTTTTTCGTCTTCCTCAAAAGTAATCAGGGTGCCAGAGCGCATTTCTTCGTCTAGCGACATATTGGGATCGGTCAGTGATGACAGCACACGGACTGGCACGCGGTATTTGCCCGCGAACTCAACAGAACGAATCTGCAACACCTTAGAGCCTAGCGAGGCCATCTCAAGCATCTCTTCAAAAGAGATGACATTGAGCCGGCGCGCATCGGGCTCAACGCGCGGGTCAGTGGTGTAAACACCATCGACATCGGTATAGATCAGGCACTCGTGCGCCTTGAGGGCCGCAGCCACTGCAACGGCAGAAGTATCTGAACCGCCGCGACCGAGCGTGGTGACATTGCCTAAATCATCGACCCCTTGAAAGCCGGTCACAACCACGACAAAACCGGCGTCGAGATCTTGGCGAATACGTGTATCGTCAATCGAGGTGATACGCGCCTTTGTATAGGCAGAGTCAGTACGAATCGGCACTTGCCAGCCTGCATAGCTGCGAGCTTTGAGGCCTTCGGCCTGCAAGGCAATTGCCAGCAAACCGCTTGAGGCTTGCTCACCGGTGGCTGCAATCGCGTCGAGCTCGCGGCCGTCGGCCTCGGCAGAGAGTTCACGGGCCAGCCCTAGCAGGCGATTGGTTTCACCAGACATCGCTGAAGGCACGACCACCACTTGATGACCAGCAGCGTGCCACTTGGCCACGCGACGCGCCACGTTTTGAATGCGTTCGACTGACCCCATCGAGGTGCCGCCGTATTTATGAACAATGATTGACATGATGTTAAATAATTAGATTCGAGGGCTCAGGCCCGCGAAGTCAACGTATGAGCTGCAAAGTCGACTATTTTAGCCCGAAGACAGAACAACCCGCCCTTGCTGACAACGGACCGCCACTGCACCATGCTGCCAAAGCAGCTCGCGATCGTGTCCCAAGGCATGGAGTTGTCGTAGCTGACGTAAAAGATCAGCCAAACGGCGTTCGCCTGGCATCGCCACGCCCTGCTCTTGCAGCCAATGGCGCACCACCAATGCCTGGCGGGCAGCACTGAGCGACCGCCATGCTAATAAGCTAAAACTTTGATCCTCTGGCTTAACATCCAGCGCTGCCAAATCAAGCGCTGCGACCTCGGCCAGGACTTCATTGGCTTCGCCAGCCTGCTTGGCGTGACGCACCAAGGTTTGGCACCACGCTGGCCAATAGGTGTTTAGTACCGGCGCCAACGCACTGCGCAAGGCACCTCGAGCGTATTTAGGGTCGGTATTACTAGGGTCTTGGACGGCAGCCCAGCCCGTGCGCTGCTCGTAAGCCTGTGCAACAGCAAGTAGCTCGGCACGCTCGACCTCAAGCCAAGGCCTTAGCAAGCGCATGCCACCGCGCAGCACATCGACCCGCATCGCCGCAAGCCCTGACACGCCCGTACCGCGCAACAGCCGCAACAAAACCGTCTCGGCTTGATCTTGACGATGGTGAGCAAGCAGCAACGCAACCACGCCATGCGCATCACACAACTGCGTTAAAGCCAGATAACGCGCGTCGCGCGCGGCGCCTTCAATGCCCAAGCCGGCGGCCAGATCCACCTGCACATGTCGCACCTGTAACGAGATCTTTAACTCTTGCGAAAACTGCTGCAAGTGTGCAACCCAAGCATCGGCCTCGGCCATCAGTCCGTGGTGAACATGAAAAAAATAAAGTGGGCGCTTGGTGGCAGTGCAATGTTCTGCGGCGATGAGTGCCAAGGCAACCGAATCAGCGCCCCCACTCAAAGCCACTGCGATCGGGGCTTGGGGTGCAAGCGGCCCCAGAGCTTTGGTCAGCAAAGCATGTAGATTGGCTAGCGAGGCGTCCATGACGCGATGCCAGCCTTAAGCGCGAACTTCTTGAAAACGCCCGTACGACAATAAACGCTCAAGGCGATGATCGATCAGTTGTTGAGGGGTCATACCCGACAATTGCCGTAGCGCATCACCCAACGAACGACGCAGCAAACGCGCCATCACGCGTGGATCACGATGCGCACCACCGATGGGTTCGTTGACCACTCGATCAATCAAACCAAACTCTTTTAAACGATCGGCGGTAATTGCCAGCGCGGCCGCAGCCTCAGAAGCCTTATCGGCACTACGCCACAAAATCGAGGCACACCCTTCGGGCGAAATGACCGAGTAGGTTGAGTACTGCAACATCATGACCACGTTACCAACAGCGATCGCTAGCGCGCCACCCGAACCACCTTCACCAATAATGGTAGAGATGATTGGCACTTTGAGTTCAGCCATTGCATACAGGTTGTGTCCGATCGCTTCTGACTGACCGCGTTCTTCGGCACCAATGCCGGGATACGCACCGGGGGTATCCACAAAAGTAAAGACAGGTAAATTAAATTTTTCAGCCAACCGCATCAGACGCATCGCTTTACGATAGCCTTCGGGGCGAGGCATTCCAAAATTACGCGCTGCGCGCTCTTTGGTGTCGCGTCCTTTTTGATGACCGAGCACCATGCAGGGCGTGCCGTTAAAGCGTGCCATACCACCCACAATCGACAGATCATCGGCGTACATCCGATCGCCATGTAGTTCATGGAAGTCGGTAAAAATCTCACGCACATAATCCAGCGTATAGGGGCGCTGAGGATGACGCGCCACCATCGACGTCTGCCAGGGCGTTAACTTTGCATAGATATCTTTGGTCAGTGTCTGACTTTTTTGTTGCAGACGACCGATCTCTTCAGAAATATCAACCGCTGAATCTGCCTGCACATAGCGCAGTTGTTCGATCTTGCCTTCAAGTTCGCCTAGCGGTTGTTCAAAATCTAAGTAGGTATTGCGCATATTCATTTGCCCTGAGGGGTGACGTATTTAGTACTCGACCGGAACTGGGTCAAGACTACGCCACAAGTACCAAGTCGCGACAGTTCTAAAGGGCTGCCAACCCTGTGCCACTTCACGCGCCTCGAAACGAGATACGGGTTCGCCACTGAAGTAGTGTAACGATATTGCGTTTAATAAGCCGACATCATCAAGCGGCAAGACATCGGGGCGCTGCAGATTAAAAATCAAAAACATCTCTGCTGTCCAGCGGCCAATGCCGCGAATTGCAGTGAGCTCTTCGATGATCTCTTCGTCTGGCATACGCGCCCACTTAGCGGGCTGCACGAGCTTGTCGCTAAAGTGGGTGGACAGGTCAAGAATATATTCGGCCTTACGCCCAGACAAACCCGCTGCACGCAGGCGCTCAAGCCCAGCTTGTTGTACTGAGGCGGGCGAGGGTCGCTTGCCGCACTCAAGCAGCACACGTTGCCAAACCGACTCGGCAGCTTTGACCGAAATTTGTTGGCCACAAATCGAGCGCGCCAAAGTAATGAAAGGGTTGCCCCGCGTGGTTAACCAAATATCCGGAAATCGCGGGATGATTTTTTTAAGAATACGATCACGCTTCACGAGTTGCGTAAGCGCGTCATCCCAGTAATCGGGCTTATCGGCCAGTGTCGCCGGAATGGCTGCGGTCATCGCTGCAGTCTTACCCGCAGTTTTAGCACTCGATTGAACCGGTCTCGCAACCGTTTTAGCTGCTGTCTTGACCGCTTTAGCTGTCGGTTTAGCAGCCGTCTTAGCCGCTGCCTTGACTGTTTTAGTCGTTGGCTTAGCTGGTGTCTTGGCTGCTGCCTTTTTAACTGTCTTTGCTGTCGTCGTTGCCATTATCTTTGACCTTACGCGCGTCGCCATTGGGTCAGGCCACCGGGCTTGTCATCAAGCTCGACTCCTGCAGCTTTCAGTGTTGCACGAATTCGGTCAGACTCGGCAAAGTTTTTTTGTTGTTTGGCAAATGCACGTGCAGCAATGTGTTCTTCGATCTGTTGCTCTGTTAGCGCACCGCTTGCCACTGAGGTGATCGCAGCGCCCGCGGCCGCAGTCACTGCGCTGGCTTGCTCGAGCGCGCGCCGGGTATAACGCGTGGCACTTTGAAAATAGACTTTAGGATCTTGCTGCAACAAACCCAACACTGAAGCGAGTGCCTTGAGTTGCAAGCACACACTAGCATCTCGACTGCGATTGGCTTGACTGGCCAATTCAAATAACGCAGCGACCGCACCCGCAGAATTAAAGTCGTCATCCATCGCCACCTTGAAGGCTTGCGCCGCAGGGTTTGACCAGTCAATGCTGACCGAACCGCTCGTGGGAATGTTTTGCAAGGTTTGATATAAACGATCCAGCGACTGCTGCGCGTCGATTAAATTATCGGGCGCATAGTTTTGCGCACTGCGATAGTGGTTACGCACGATAAAAAAGCGCAACATTTCGGCTTCGCGTGGATTGACCTGATACTGAGCAGATTGGGCATCATGACCTGGTAGCTCTGTGCTTGCACCAATGGTTTGACGAATCGTACGAAAGTTGCCTAACGACTTCGACATTTTGTCAGAGTCAACCATCAACGGACCGCAGTGCATCCAAGTGTTGGCAAGCGCGCCGCCAAACGCACCTTCGGTCTGAGCAATTTCGTTTTCGTGATGCGGAAATTTCAAGTCGGGCCCGCCGCCATGAATATCCAGTGGCACGCCTAACAAAGCCTTACTCATCGCCGAGCATTCAATATGCCAACCGGGCCGCCCCCAACCGTAATCCGACGGCCAGCGGGTGTCGTCGGGCTCGTGTTCTTTAGCGGATTTCCATAAGACAAAATCCAGCGGGTCACGCTTATTGGACCCCACAGCGACCCGCTCACCTGCCCGCAAATCATCGAGCGATTTGCCCGAAAGCTTGCCATAGCCAGCAAACTCGCGCACCGCAAAATTAACGTCGCCGTCGGGCGCGTGGTAAGCCAGCCCCTTTTTTTCAAGCGTGCCGATAATGTTGAGCATATCGCCCACATACTCGGTTGCGCGAGGCTGATGATCAGGGTTTTGAACGCCCAACGCCAGTTCATCGGCGTGCATCGCCTCAATGAAAAACTGGGTCACCTCACCAAGCCGTTGATTAGATTGGACCGCTTTTTTGATGATTTTGTCATCAATATCAGTGATATTTCGTACATAGTTGACTTGCAAGCCAGAGGCCCGCAACCAACGTTGGATCACATCAAAGCTCACCAGCATGCGCGCGTGCCCAAGGTGGCAATAGTCATACACCGTCATACCACAGACATACAAGCCGGCAAAACCAGCCCTTAAAGGGGTAAAGGGACGCTTAGAGCGTGACAGCGAGTCGTAAATCTGCAGCATGCTTTGTAGGGGATTAGAGGCCAGACTAGAGAAAATTAGACGCTGCGCGATGTTCAGGCAAAAGCAGCGTTAAAATGCGTATGGTCAAGTATAGCAATTGAGGGTTTTACGCCTTGAAGCTGCCAAAAAGCATATGTTCGATTCTGTTCTCCGTTAGCACTGCAGCGCTGCTGCCGGGGCTAGGGCTTGCCCAAGTCAATTACGGCAGCGGTGTCAATCAGGGGGTGGTTAATCCCTTGAATCCCAACGCGACGACACAGCCGCATAATCAAAATTCGCAAGGGCGAATGCCTTCGGCCATGCCTGATGCTGCGGCTAATCAGGTACTAGGCGATCAACCCAAAGAATTGGGCTGGGACGGCTTAGCCAAAGTCTTAGACGCAATTTCGCCTTCGGTTGATACGCGCATACCCCTGACGCCCGCTGAAGTCGCTACCCGCATCGAAGGCCTGATTCGGGCTGATCGGCTGCCTGAAGCGCTCGCCGAGGTCGAAAAACGTCTGGTCGTCGAAGCCAAACGTTCCACGCCCGGTACTGACGTACAGCTCATGTTTATGCAAGCTCGTTTGTTTACAGAAATGAACCGTCTGACCGAAGCCGAAGCCATCTACCAACGCATGACCATGCGATTTCCAGAGCTTCCTGAGCCTTGGAATAACCTCGCTACCCTGTATGTCCGCCGTGACGAACTCGATCAGGCGCGCCGTGCCCTCGAGCAAGCAATCATGATTAACCCTAAATATGCCGTGGCACAGGCTAACTTGGGCGATGTACAAATGAGTTTGGCGCTGCGAGCATACCAACGTGCAGCCGCAGCAGGGGTACCCGGCCTCACCCCAAAAATTCGTACCGTAAAGACTCTAATCGAGGGCCCTGCTAAATGACCATTTTTTTAAATTGGCTGCGTGTCGTGCGCAGCCTTGTACTAGTTGGTATGCTGCCGCTAGTGTGTTTGAGCGCCCAGGCGGCGCCCCCTTCTACCTCAACCCCTAAACAAGGCGTTACTTCAATGAGCACCAACCCCCGCGTCAAAATGACCACGAGTCTTGGCGATATCGTCATCACCCTAGATGCCGCTAAAGCCCCAAAAACAGTGGCTAATTTTTTAGCCTATGTCAACGACGGTTTTTATAACGGTACGATTTTTCATCGTGTCATTGATGGCTTCATGGTTCAAGGTGGCGGCTTTGAGCCCGGCCTGAAGCAAAAGCCTACCAAGGCCAACGTTGAAAACGAAGCTAACAACGGTCTGAAAAACAACAAGTACACCTTGGCAATGGCTCGCACCAGCGATCCGCATTCGGCTACCGCTCAATTTTTTATTAACGTGGCAAATAACGATTTTCTAAACCATACTGCACCCACCGCGCAGGGCTGGGGCTACGCCGTATTTGGTGAAGTCACAGAAGGTAAAGACATTGTCGACAAAATGAGAGCTGTCGCCACGGCGAACAGTGGTTTTCATCAAAACGTGCCCACCACAGATCTCGTCATCACAAAGGCTGTCGTCCTTGAATAAGATTGCCCTTGCAGGTCCGGTCTGGCTCGCTTCAGATGTTCATTTGGGGCAGAACACCGTTCAAACCTCAGAAGCCTTTCGGGACTTTCTCAAGCTCGCCTCGAAAGAGGCGGCGGGGCTGTTATTACCGGGCGACATCTTTGACGCCTGGATTGGTGACGACGTGGCCGTAGTGGCGCCGCCTTGGCTTGCACAAGACTTGATGGCAATCAAAGCATGTGCAGCCAAGATTCCGGTATGGCTAGGTCGTGGTAATCGCGATTTTTTGATGGGTGAAGCCTTGGCTGCTGGCCTAGGCGCCCGTTTATTACCCGAGCAAGTTTTGGTCACCATTGGTGGGCGCACCATGCTGCTCAGCCACGGTGACGAGTATTGCACCGATGACCTTCCTTACCAGCAGTTTCGCGCCATGGTGCGCAATCCCGCATGGCAATCTGGCTTTTTGGCACGCAGTATCCCTGAACGACTCACGCTAGCCGCTCAGGCGCGCGGCGAGAGCATGGCTGCGAATCAAAACAAAAGTAGCGAGATTATGGATGTCAACGCCGATGCTGTGGCTGCCGCGATTCGCGCAGCCAACGTGTCAATGGTTGTGCATGGTCACACACATCGCCCTGGTCGTAACGTTTTATCGGTAGATGGCAATCGCTGCGAGCGTTGGGTGTTGCCCGACTGGGATTGCGATCATCTTGAAAAGGGCGACAGCGCACGCGGCGGCTGGATGGTGATCGATGAAGACGGCCCGAGTCTATTTGATTTAGATCGCGCGTAGCCTTCAACACGCCCAATGTTTTGGGCGTACAGCGCTATTGCACAGTGTGATCAACAGCCTGCGTTAATTTTTTAACACGTACCTGTGCAATGCGCCTACCGTCTATTTGCAAAACTTCAAAATTAAAGCGCGCGTGCGGCCCAACAAACTCGCACTGATCGCCCGCCACTGGTAATTGCCCAAAGCGCTCAAGCAGGTAGCCCGCAAGGGTTGTGTAATCCTGGTCGGCATCCACCAACCCTTCGGTATCAAGTAGCTGTTCAAGGTGATGCAAGTCTGCCGCGCCATCCACGCTCCATTGATCGGCTCCGTCTGAAACAATATCCGGAGCCTCATCCTCATCTGGAAACTCGCCCGCGATTGCCTCAAACACATCGATGGGCGTGACCAACCCTTGAATGGTGCCAAACTCATCGGCTACCAACACCAACTGGCCGCGCGAGCGTTTCAAGATATCCATCAACCGAATAATGCTAATCGTATCGTGCACGATAATCGGCTCACGCAAGTTAACTTTGCGAATATTGCCATGCGTCAGCAGATCCGCAATCATGTCTTTCGCGCGCCCAATCCCCACCACGTCATCAACCGAAGCGCGGCACACCGGAAAAAAGCTATGAGGGACTGACGTGATCTGTTGTTGAATGTCTTGCGGAGTGTCGTCAAGGTTGATCCACGAAATCTCAGTGCGTGGGGTCATCACAGAGTGGACAGAGCGCTCGGCGAGCGTCAAGACACCACTTACCATGTTGCGCTCTTCAACACCAAAGCTAATCGCCTGCGCGTCGCCTTGAGGGGCTAGGACCGGTACAACGGTCTCGTCAGGCAAACGTTTGCCTAACATTCGCAGCACCGCCTCGGCTGTGCGCTCACGCATCGGGCGCCCCGCCTCAAGTTTGATCCCCTTGTGGCGAGCCAACTGATTCAACAGTTCGATCAGCACTGAGAAGCCAATGGCGGCGTAAAGATAACCCTTGGGTACCTTATAACCAAAGCCCTCAGCGACCAACGAGAAACCAATCATGAGCAAAAATCCCAAGCACAACACCACCACCGTTGGGTGTGCATTGACAAACGCTGTTAAAGGTTTTGAAGCAATCAACATGATGCCAACTGCAATGACCACCGCAGCCATCATCACGGGCAGCTCGTCAACCATCCCAATCGCAGTAATCACTGCATCGATTGAAAAGACCGCGTCTAGCACGACGATCTGGGTCACAATCACCCAAAAAACGGCGTACGTTCTTGCCTGACCTACCGCTTGACGTGTGCCCTCAAGGCGTTCGTGTAGTTCGAGCGTGCCTTTGAATAGCAAAAAGAAACCGCCCACCATCAGGATCAGATCGCGACCAGAAAACTCAAAGCCCCAAAAACTTAACCAAGGCTCTTTGAGTTGCACCAGCCAAGAGATGCCCAGCAGCAAGCCCAAGCGCATGATCAGGGCAAGCGAGAGCCCAATAATGCGAGCGCGATCACGCTGTGCCGGCGGTAGTTTGTCGGCGAGAATCGCGATAAAAATCAGATTGTCAATGCCGAGAATAATCTCAAGCACAACAAGGGTTAAAAGACCGACCCAGATTGTTGGGTCATACAGCCACTCCATGGAGGGCTCCGAAAGTTATGCAATATTTGATGGTAGCCGATAATTACCCGACCGACTGCCATCCAAGCTGCGAGAAGCCCACACAAACTTACCTAGTATTTAGTCAGACTTGCTTCAACGCTAAAGTGAACCGCAGACAATGCCTCGTCACTTGTGAGTTGACATCATCAAGCCAAGCTTAGGCTTGATGCACGTCAAGGTCAGACCTTAACAAAGCCCAGCATCTGCGTAAAAATCTTAGGCGTTGCGGCCAACACATTGCCAGATTCCATCCAGGTTTGCTCGCCCTCTAAGTCAGACACTAGCCCGCCTGCCTCAAGCACCATTAAGCTTGCCGCAGCCATATCCCACTGCTTTAACCCAATCCCGCAAAAGCCATCTAGCCTGCCAACGGCGACGTAGGCCATGTCAAGCACTGCTGAGCCTGTGCGACGAACACCTGCACACCCGCGTGCCATTTCAAGATAACGTGGCGCTGACAAGTCATCGGGGCCAACCGAACCGGGCCAGCGGGCACCCAGCAACGCGTCGTGAAACTTGGTTTGTGCGGTGACGCGCATACGACGATCATTTAAAAACGCACCACCACCGCGACTCGCCGTGAACATTTCGTTACGCGAGGGATCAAAAATGACAGCATGCATCACTTGCCCGCGCTGACGCAGTGCAATTGAAATCGCGTAGTTCGGAAACCCGTGAATAAAGTTTGTGGTGCCATCGATGGGATCAATCACCCATTCGTTTTCAGCAAGCTCGCCAGCGGGGGTCTCGCCATGTTGGCCAGACTCTTCAGCTAAAAAGGTGTGCTCGGGATAGGCGGTACTCAAAAGGCTGATAATCTCGTCTTCGGCGAGACGATCGACTTCCGTGACATAATCGCGAGGCCCTTTTCGGGCGACTTGAAGGCGATCTAAGTCGAGGCTTGCGCGGTTGATAATGGTGCCGGCGCGCCGGGCCGCCTTGATGGCGGTATTAAGCATCGGGTGCATAAAGGGTGCTTTATTAATTAGGCTAAACAGGGATTTTAGATGACTCTGGATTTTTCTCGTGTTCGCTTCATCATGACCGAGCCCAGCCACCCCGGAAACGTCGGTTCGGCGGCCCGTGCAATCAAGACCATGGGCTTTGACGAACTCGTGTTGGTTGCCCCAAAAATACCCGACATCACGCTTGAGCCTGACGCGAAAGCGCTGGCCAGTGGTGCCTCAGATGTTCTTGAACGCGCCCAAACCTATCCCACCCTTAGCCAAGCGCTTGAGCCTGTCACCCTATCTTTTGCCTTAACCGCCCGTGCCCGAGACCTGGGGCCTCCTGTGTGCGATATCCGGCAGGCCGCACAATTGGCACGCGACCACCTGCGCGAACACCCTCAGGGCCGCATCGCCCTTGTGGTGGGCACTGAGCGCTCAGGCCTGACCAACGAGCAGGTCAGCTTATGCCACCGGGCCTGTACGATCCCTGCCAACCCCTTATATAGCTCACTAAACGTCGCCCAAGCCATGCAGTTAGGCGCTTTTGAGATGCGCTACGCCTTGCTCGGCCTTGAGGCAGGTCAAGCGGTATCGCCGCTTAGCCGGGCAAAGGTCATGGCGCTCGCGGCTGATCCCAACAATGCGTTGGATATCAATGCCTTGCCTGAACCATCTAAACCCTCAGGCAGCCGCCCTGCCAGCAGCCAAGCACTACAAGCCTTATTGGCGCACTGGCAAGAGGCCTTAATCGCGGTTGAATTTTTAAACCCGGCCCACCCTAAGAAATTGATGCCGCGCATGCAGCACTTTTTTAATCGCAATGACCTGACCGTTGACGAGGTTGATATGTGGCGAGGCGTATGTACCGCGATGGTTGACACCGCTCGCCGCGCGAAACCCCCTTCGTGATCCGGTTAATCACCGCCCGCAGTCATCTTTGATCTACCATCGTCTTTATGCTGAACAAACTTCGCGAAAATATTGCCTGTATCCTCGAGCGTGACCCAGCGGCTCGCAGCAAACTCGAGGTCATCACGTGTTATCCGGGCTTTCATGCCATGGTGGTCCACGGCGTTGCGCATCGGCTTTGGGTCGCTCAATGGTTTTGGTTAGGACGCTTTATTTCGCACTTGGGTCGGATCCTGACTGGCATCGAAATTCACCCTGGCGCCACGATTGGTCGACGTGTCTTTATCGATCACGGTTTCGGCGTGGTGATTGGCGAAACCGCCGAGATCGGCGACGACTGCACCATCTATCAGGGCGTCACCTTGGGCGGGACTCGGCTCTACAAAGGCGCCAAGCGCCATCCAACCCTGGGTAAGGGGGTTGTGGTCGGTGCGGGCGCACAAGTATTGGGTGGATTCACTGTTGGCGACGGCGCGCGCATTGGATCGAACGCGGTGGTCGTCAAGCCTGTGCCTGCTGGGGCGACCGCGGTGGGCAACCCCGCGCGTTTAATTGAAGCTAAACCTGACTCACCTGAAGCCACGACACCCAACGCGCAGGCAGCCGGGTCTCAGGCAGAGCCTGCGAACACGCTCAAGAGCTCATCCCCCCCGTTATCACCCTGCGACGCGGATTGGGATGCAGCACCATTGAAAGCCTTACTCGAAAAAGGGACACCGGTCTCAAGCCCGCTCAATCTTGGTGAGTCACCCAATGACTCAGCCGGATTCACCGCCTATGCGGTTGATCCAGGCGCTGGAGACCCGCTAGTAAAAGTTTTGCATGAGCTCATTAACCACGCCGCGGCTCAAGATGCGCGTATTGCACAACTTTGCCAAACCATCGAAGCGATGGGCTCGCAAGTCAAGGGGCAAACTGCACCCCTTGATGCGCAACGCTTAAATAAGCTGGTTGACGAGTAAACGCTCGTCTGAGTTTTTACTCAGCCTTAGCGCCAGCACTTTTTACGACCACGCCCCAGCTCTCGGTTTGTGATTTAAGAAACTGATCAAATTGTTCGACCGTGCCTGAACCGTTCGTTGCACCCAAGTCGTCTAAGCGCTTTTGAACTTCAGGTTTAGCCAAGACTTTATTCATTGCAACGTTAAGCTTCACGATGATGTCTTTTGGCGTGCCTGCAGGTGCTGCCAAGCCAAACCACGAAGATACGTCAAAGCCCGGAAAACCTGACTCTTGCATCGTGGGGACATCAGGCGCAGCGGGCGAACGCTTAGGCGAGGTAATCGCTAACGCACGCAATTTACCTGCTTGCACCAAAGGCCAAGCCGTTGGCATATTGTCAAACATCATCTGCACTTGCCCACCCATTAAATCAGTCAGTGCAGGCGTGCTGCCCTTGTAGGGAATATGCGGAATAGCGAGCTTAGTTTCCAGTTTGAAGAGCTCGCCCGTCATGTGGATCGAGGTGCCTGCGCCCGAGGAGGCAAAATTGATGGCGGTGGGGTTTTTCTTGGCGTACTCAATTAGCTCTTTCACGCTGTTGACCGGCACTTTGGGATTAACCACAAGCATGTTTGGCACCTTGGCGGCCAGACCGATGGGGCTAAAGTCTTTGATCACATCAAATTTCAAATTCGAATACAGCGTGTGATTGATCGCATTGGTGACCGCCATCATGAATAAGGTGTAACCATCGGGCGCTGCGCGCACGACAAACTCGGCGCCGATATTGCTGCCTGCACCAGGTTTGTTTTCAACGACAAAACTTTGACCCAGATCTTCGCTCATGTCTTTAGCAAGGATACGAGCAAGCACGTCTGTCGTGCCGCCTGCAGAGAAACCGACCACGATACGTACAGATTTGTTTGGATACGAAGTTTGGGCTTGCGCCGGTAACGCCATCAAATTTAAAACGCCCAGTAAACAGACAGCACTGAGAGCAAACGATCGGCGTGATTGAAGAGGTTTCATCTTAGAGCCCTTTGATAGTTAAGCCGCAGATTTTAATACAAGCCCGCTGACCTGCCTTACACTTAGCCTTTTCAGCGCATCGCTGTGATCGATATCCCCTTCATGCAAGATCAAGTCATCTCTCAGTTACCTGCCAGTTTGGATCAGCACACACCGATGATGCAGCAATACCTGCGTCTCAAAGCTGAGGCGGGGCCGTTACTGCTGCTTTACCGCATGGGTGACTTCTATGAGATGTTTTATGAAGACGCTGAGCGTGGCGCAAAGCTGTTAGGTTTAACCCTGACGCGGCGCGGCTCATCAAATGGGGTTCCGATCCCAATGGCGGGGCTACCCTACCACGCGGCTGAGCAATACTTGGCCAAGCTTGTGGCGCAAGGCGTCTCGGTGGCGATCTGCGAACAAATCGGTGACCCCGCCACAAGCAAGGGCCCGGTCGAGCGCAAGATCGTGCGAATTGTTACGCCGGGCACACTCACTGATGAAGCCTTGCTGCCCTCAAAAGCTGATCGCTGCGTCGCCGCCGTGTTCGTACCGCGCAAAGGTAATAAAGCGCAACGTGCTGGGGTGGCCTGGCTGAATTTAGCAAGCGGCGAGTTCAAACTTTCTGAGTGCGCCGCTGAAGCGCTTGATTCTGAACTACACCGCATTGATCCGGCTGAGATCATTTTTGCTGACGACGCTCAGCTTGATCTGACGCTACATTGTGCTGCGACCAAGATACCGCCTTGGCATTTTGAAGCCGAGCAGGCGCAGGCACATTTGCTGGCCCACTTTAAAACCGAATCGCTTTCAGGCTTTGATGTAGATGACTTACCCACCGCGCTATGCGCTGCGGGTGCGTTGTTGCGTTATGCCGGGCGTACTCAGGCACATGCGCTATCGCATGTGCAGACCTTGGTGGCCGATCGAGCTAGCCAATATGTATTGATGGATCCGGCGACGCGTCGCAATCTTGAGTTAACTCGCACCCTTTCTGGCGAAGAGGCACCAACGTTATTTTCGATTTTGGATAACTGTTGCACGCCGATGGGAAGCCGCTTATTGCGCCGGTGGTTGCATCACCCCTTGCGTGACAACGCGCCGGTGCTTGAGCGCCAGCAGGCGATTGGCAGTTTGATGACGGCTAGCGCACAGCACAGCGCCTTGCTACACGCGACGCCACTATTGCAAGCACTGCGCACTGAACTCAATAAGCTACCCGATCTTGAACGTATCGCTACACGTATCGCGCTGCTGTCAGTGCGCCCTCGTGAGCTTGCGAGTTTGCGTGATGCCTTAGGTGCCTTGCCGGCGGTGCAGCAACAAGTACTTTCAGCCCTCGCGCCGTCGCAGTCGTCTGAAATTTTAGCAACCGCTGACATGACGTCGCAGCCAAGTCATTCGACGACTACGACACAACGAGAGCATAGGCTCGAGACAAACTCGACGCCGCGCTTGCGAGCACTTGCACAAGCACTCACCCCACCTGAAGGCTTGCAAGAACTGTTAACCCACGCCATCGCGTTAGAGCCAGCCGCCTTAGCGCGCGATGGCGGCGTGATCGCCACGGGCTTTGACGCAGAGCTTGATGAGTTACGCGCCATCTCAACGGATAACGGCGCCTTTTTACTTGAGCTTGAGGCACGCGAGCGCGCACGTACGGGCATCTCTACCCTGCGTGTTGAATTTAATCGCGTGCACGGATTTTTTATTGAAGTCAGTCGCGCACAGGCCGAAAAAGTGCCTGACGATTATCGTCGACGCCAGACACTTAAAAACGCTGAGCGGTATATCACCCCAGAGCTCAAATCCTGGGAGGATAAAGTCTTATCTGCACAAGACCGTTCACTTGCTCGCGAAAAGTGGCTATTTGAGCAACTGCTTGAACAACTCACTGCGCAAGTCAAACAACTAGCGCAGTGCGCAACGGCCTGCGCTGAGCTTGACGCCTTAGTCTCACTGGCACATCACGCCCAGCACCATCAATGGGTGGCGCCAACGCTATTAGATCACTCGGCCATTGAGATCACTTTAGGCCGTCACCCAGTCGTTGAACGTGCGATCGAGCGTTTTACCCCGAACAGTTGTTCGTTAAACGCGCACCGTGCTTTGTTGGTGATTACAGGTCCGAACATGGGCGGCAAATCGACCTACATGCGGCAGGTGGCCCTCATCGCATTGTTGGCCCGCGTGGGTAGCTTTGTGCCAGCACAAAGCGCTTCGATTGGGCCGCTTGATCGGATCTTCACACGTATTGGCGCAGCCGATGATTTAGCCGGCGGGCGTTCGACCTTCATGATGGAGATGATCGAGGCAGCAGCCATTTTGGCGTCTAGTTCGGCACAAAGTTTAGTGTTGATGGATGAGATTGGACGCGGCACTTCAACCTATGATGGCTTGGCGCTGGCTTGGTCGATTGCTCAACGTCTGGTCACACATAACCGTGCGCTGACGTTATTTGCGACGCATTACTTTGAAATCACCCGCATGCCTAGCGAGCAAGCGAACACGGCAAACGTGCACCTTGCTGCAGCCGAATCACCCTCAGGGATTGTGTTTTTGCACGAAGTCAAAGATGGGCCAGCAAGCCGCAGCTACGGGATTCAAGTCGCGCAACGTGCGGGGATCCCACAAGCAGTGATTCGCCACGCTACGCGCGAGCTCGAGCGACTTGAAGCGCAGGGCGCACCGACCCCGCAACTCGGGCTGTTTGGCGAAGTGGTGGATGCTGAGGTTCAAGCTGCAGCCGCGGCTGAAATCAGTCAAGCGCAAGAAGCGCTGCAACAGGCGTTAGCCTCACTTGATCCTGATACCTTAAGCCCGCGCGAAGCGCTTGAGGCGTTGTATCAACTTAAAAAGCTGCAGCTTTGATTCGCTTCGTATTTAATTTTAGCTACGGACCTATATTGCGCAGATACAAACAGCAGACCACGCACCGAGAACAGGCTAAACATCATGAATCCAAATAAACCTCTTGCTTTGCTTGGTGGATTGACACCCGCCCAGTTCATGAAAACGTATTGGCAGCGAAAACCGTTGGTCATTCGGCAGGCGTTTGCTGGCTTCAAACCACCAGTGTCGACTGCCGCGCTAAAAAAAATGAGTCGCCGCGACGATGTCGAGTCGCGCCTGGTGTGGCGCGAAAAAGGTCAGTGGCAAATGGATCGTGGCCCCTTTGCGCGTTTACCGAAGGCTTCAGAACCTGATTGGTCGCTATTGGTGCAAAGTGTTGACATCCAAGACGATGCTGCCTGCGCCTTGATGAATCAGTTTCGCTTTGTGCCCGATGCGCGTCTGGATGACTTGATGATTAGCCTGGCAACAATAGGGGGTGGTGTTGGCCCGCACTTTGACAGCTACGATGTATTTTTATTGCAAGGGCAAGGTCGCCGGCGTTGGCAGATTAGTCAGCAACGCGATCTCACGCTGATCCCTGACTTATCACTCAAAATTCTAAAAAACTTTATCCCAGAAGAAGAATTTGTTTTAGAGCCTGGCGATATGTTGTATCTGCCCCCGCAAGCGGCGCACGATGGCGTGGCGCTTGATAATGATTGCATGACGATTTCAATTGGCTTTCGGGCGCCTGATCAGGCTGCGCTCGCCCGCGGGATGCTTGAAGCGGCCGCGGATCAAATCGTGGCACGTGCGGGCTTGGCGAGCGGGCCTTTTGGCGAGCCGCCCTTACCCGGCCCGAAACTTGATGCTTTGTATCGCGACGCAGGGCAAGCAGCTAGCGCACACCCCGCTGAAATCCCAGATGGTTTGATTGACGCAGCGGTACAAGCGGTGTCTAAGATCCAATTTAATGCTGCACTGGCACAGCGGTTTTTAGGGTGCTGGCTGACTGAGCCAAATCAGGCTGCGGTGTTTGATAGTGACTATGGTGATACTGACGATGATCGCGATACGATGCACGATGGCGAGTCTGACAATGAGACCACGCAAGGTCAAGAAGCACCCTACACACACTGGGCTCTTGATCGCCGCACACGCATGTTGTATCGCGGCAAGCACCTGTTTATCAATGGCGAGGTCGCACCCGTTGCCGCTGAAGC
This sequence comes from Burkholderiaceae bacterium, assembly GCA_029866055.1. Taxonomy (GTDB): domain Bacteria; phylum Pseudomonadota; class Gammaproteobacteria; order Burkholderiales; family Burkholderiaceae_B; genus Zwartia. The sequence goes on along the minus strand of JARXAG010000203.1, from coordinate 4,173 downwards.
AGGCCTAAAGATTTTGGCCGATGCGCGTGAACTGTCGGGCGCTGACCCAGCTGCACAAAAGCTCACCCCCGAAGCTGTCGACACACTCACCGAATGGCTAGCGGCTGGGTGGCTTCATTTGGTGCGTAGGTAGTCCCACTTGCCTTCTTCCCCGCCCTAAAAAACGGGGACTCCTACGGCTTCAACCTCGGGAAGAGGTCGGTCACTTCAGTGGGTTCCTGTTGCTGACGGCATGATTGCACCGTTCACTTCGCAGCCAAGCACCCTGCTTTCTCAATAAATTTAATCACCTCATCCAGGCCGTCGCCGGTTTTGAGGTTGGTCATCACCCAAGGGCGATCGGCGCGCATGCGGGCAGTGTCGTGACGCATGACATCTAAGTTGGCGCCGACGTAGGGTGCCAAATCAGTTTTGTTAATCACTAACAAATCGCTGCGTGTAATGCCGGGGCCACCTTTGCGGGGGATTTTTTCGCCGCCTGCCACATCGATCACATAAATGGTGAGGTCAGATAAATCGGGGCTAAAGGTTGCCGCTAAATTGTCGCCACCTGATTCAATAAAAATTAAATCCAGATCAGGAAACCGTTTTTGCATGCGGTCGATAGCCTCGAGATTGATCGAGGCATCTTCGCGAATCGCCGTATGCGGGCAACCACCGGTTTCGACACCCATGATGCGATCGGCAGTCAGCGCCTCGGCAGCCACAAGTAAACGCTCATCTTCTTTGGTGTAAATGTCGTTGGTGACGACAGCCAGTTTGTATTGGTCGCGCATGCGTTTGCATAAAACCTCAACGAGTGTAGTTTTGCCCGAGCCAACGGGGCCACCGATACCCACGCGTAAGGGATTTGTCTGAGTAGAAGCGTTCATGGTGCGATCCTAAAATAATGACAACTACAAGAAAAAATTCAACTTCTAAATAATCGACTGTATTGGGATTCGTGTCTGGCACTCGCCAGAGCCAGGCCAAAGGCTGCTGAGCCAGCGTGTACAGGGTCGGTTGAACGCGTAACTTCAATCGCGCGTTCAACATCGCCTTTTAAGCGATGCAACAATGTCTGGCCATCAATTTGCCCCAACGGAATAATCTTCACCGCTGCGAGTGCTTGGTTTTCGACCCAGCTCCACAAATAGGCCGTTAAAGCCATACTCTCATCGACCCCAGAGATTGCCGCTAACGCAGCATATGAAGCGGGGTACGTCCATTGCTCGATCGACAGTGCGTTGAGGGCGGCGCCTTGGGGCCATTGCGCAAACAACTTAGCCATCGAATGCCCCATCTGCACAGACTCAAGCCTGAACTCGGCGGTTTCGCGCAAGGCATAGAGCTCTTGATTGGCCGCGGCTAAGGCAGACCAATCCTGCTGCAATACCGCACGATGGCACGTTAGCCACAAAGGCAGCTCTTGGCGCGCCAGATTCAATAGGAGCACGTCACGCATCCAGACGTAGGCTTGTTCAACCTGGGTCACCCAACGATCTTCAATCGCTTGTTCTAAGCCTTGTGAGTAGGCAAAGCCACCGACAGGTAAGGCTGGGCTTGCCAAATGCAAGGCGGCCAGCAACGACTGGGTGTGCGAGAGCGCCTGATTGCTTGATGGCGCGGGCTGCTCTGGCTCATGCGCATGGGTTGGTTGCAGCAGTGTCATCGCCTTACGACTTTGAGCGAGCATGCGCCGCGATTGAAAGTTCTTCGCCAAGATTACCCATGGCTTGGTCGTGTTCTTCAACACCACACTCACTTGCATGGTGATGGTGATGATGCTCACCTCCCTGCCCTGCTGCATAGGCACCACCCTCAGGGATAAAAGCTTGCTGCACAACCGTTACCGTACCGCCCAAGCGGCGCACCATATCAGCCAGCACAGGATCAGGCTGGATCCATACTGCTTCGGTCGAAAGCATCGCTCGCACGTGGCGATTGGCCAGGTGATAAACAATACGCATCAACTCAAACGGGCTACTGGCCTGAATACAAAAGAGCTCTTCAACTGCAGCCTGCACCACGACACGCTCGCCTTGATCGCCGCACAAGATATCACCATGCTGCATGTGCTCGGTACGCGGCAAGATCACGGCTACAGCGCGGCCATTGGGCAACATCGCGGCCAAGCGCCAGCGCTGGCGGTCTTCTAGCGTCAATTCAAGTACGGGCCAGGGCTCTGGCCAAGCCGCGCTGTCGTTGCGCAACTGCGGATCATCGTGCGCCCGACGCGCGTTTAACATGATTGCCACGTTAGACCTCAATTGATAACCAAAATTGTTGGGTGTTTTGCACTGTGAACATAACCGCTCTCGCTCAATCTAAAACAATTGGTGCTTTGCGAACCCCTTGACTCGCAAGAGGCCCGCTCTGCTTAACTCTAAAATAAAAAGTATCGCTGCGCCATCGGCAAGGTCTTGGCCGGTGGGCAATCAAGCAAGACACCGTCTGCAAAAACTTTGTAATTTTCAGGGCTCACAGTGATTTTAGGCGTGGCGGCGTTGAGCTTCATATCAGCCTTCGTTAAGCTGCGAATGCCTTGCACTGCGGCCACGTGACGCTTTAAGCCCAATTCAGCTGGTAAGCCTTTATGGATGGCAATGCCAGACATGAAGGTAATGCAGCTCGTTGCAATCGCACTTTGTGCAGCGCCAAACTGTGGTCTGAAATGCACGGGTTGCGGTGTGGGAATCGACGCATTCGGATCACCCATCAAGGCCATTGCAATCTGCCCACCCTTAATGACGGTAGAGGGTTTGACGCCAAAAAATGCTGGGCGCCACAACACTAGGTCGGCGAACTTACCCACCTCAATTGAACCGACCTCTTTGTCCATTCCATGAGTGATCGCGGGGTTGATCGTGTACTTGGCGATGTAACGTTTGATGCGTGCGTTGTCGCTGGTTGACGGATCCGAGAAACCTGCCTCGCTCATTGAGCCACGTTGTTCACGCATTTTGTGTGCGGTCTGCCACGTTCGCATAATCACTTCGCCTACGCGCCCCATTGCTTGGCTATCTGACGAGATCATCGAGAACGCGCCAATGTCGTGCAAAATGTCTTCAGCGGCAATGGTCTCGCGACGGATACGGCTTTCAGCAAACGCGATGTCTTCGGCAATTGAGGCATCAAGGTGATGACATACCATCAACATATCCAGATGCTCATCGAGCGTGTTGATCGTGAACGGCCGCGTCGGGTTGGTCGATGAGGGTAATACATTTGCTTCACCACAAATACGGATGATGTCAGGCGCATGACCACCACCCGCACCTTCAGTGTGATACGTGTGAATCACACGCCCTTTGATCGCATCAATCGTTGCCTCGACAAAACCTGATTCGTTCAAAGTGTCGGTGTGAATCGCCACTTGCGTATCAGTTTCGTCAGCCACGCTTAAGCAGTTATCGATGGCAGCTGGCGTGCTGCCCCAATCTTCGTGCAACTTCAAGCCGACGGCACCCGCTTCAATCTGCTCGTGTAAAGGGCCGGGCACCGATACGTTGCCCTTGCCTAACAAACCGATATTGATCGGGTAAGATTCCATCGCTTGCAGCATGCGCGCCAAATGCCAGGGGCCCGGTGTGACGGTGGTAGCAAAAGTGCCAGTCGCTGGGCCTGTGCCGCCACCAATCATGGTGGTCACACCCGAGCTCAATGCCTCTTCGATTTGTTGCGGACAAATCAAATGGATATGGCTGTCAATACCACCCGCCGTGACGATCATGCCTTCGGCGGCGATCACTTCAGTAGCGGGGCCCACCACAATGGTGATGCCGGGTTGGATATCTGGGTTACCGGCTTTACCGATGCCAGAGATACGGCCATTTTTAATCCCAATATCGGCCTTTACGATACCCCAGTAGTCGATGATCAACGCATTGGTCAACACGGTATCCACGCAATCGTTACTCATGCGCTGCGATTGCCCCATGCCATCACGAATCACCTTGCCGCCACCAAACTTCACCTCTTCGCCATAAATCGTGAAATCTTTTTCAACCATCGCAAATAAAGCCGTGTCGGCCAAGCGAATTCGATCACCCGTGGTGGGGCCGTACATCTCAGCGTACGCTTGTCTTGAAATTTTCATTTGTCTAAAGCCCCCATCACTAAACCTCTAAAGCCATAGACGAGCCGATCACCCGTTAAGGCGACGAGCTCAACCTCGCGCTCTTGACCTGGCTC
>JARXAG010000141.1 GCA_029866055.1 Burkholderiaceae bacterium | reverse complement strand
GCGCGTGGTGCACCCCGAAGAGCCCAAGTTCACCGGCGTTGTCTTTAAAGTGCAGGCCAACATGGATCCGGCTCATCGTGATCGTGTGGCCTTTGTGCGCGTCAGCTCAGGTAAATTTGAGCGTGGCATGCGGCTGAAAGTGTCGCGCAACAACAAAGAGATTCGCCCCAATAACGTGGTGTCGTTTTTATCGCAACGTCGTGAACTCGTTGACGAGGCCTACGCAGGCGATGTGATTGGTATCCCCAATCACGGCATTTTGCACTTGGGCGATGTTCTGACAGAAGGTGAGGCCTTGCACTTTACAGGTTTGCCTTTTTTCGCACCCGAGCTTTTTCAGGCGGTCGAAACCAAAGATCCCTTGCGTACCAAGCAACTTCGTACTGGGCTGTTGCAACTTGGCGAAGAAGGTGCAATTCAGGTGTTCAGGCCGTTGGTCGCGGGCGGCGCACTGCTACTGGGTGCGGTCGGTCAACTGCAGTTTGAAGTCGTTGCCCATCGCCTGCAGGCTGAGTACGGCGCCGAAGCACGACTGATGCCCTCGCGCTACAACATGGCGCGCTGGGTCACGGCCGAAGACCCCAAAGAGCTGCGCAAATTCATCGATGCTAACGTCTCAAACATCGCCTATGATGTCGTCGAAGCACCGGCGTTTTTAGTGAGCTCCACCGCACAGTTACGCGTCGCCGAAGAACGCTACCCGGCGATTCGTTTTCACGCCATGCGCGAGCATGGCGGTCAAGTGTTTGCCGATAAAGTTTAAACCCCGCCCCTCAGAGATCCCTTATGTCCTGGCGTGTCTTAATTGTCTTTTTAGTGCTCGCTGGGGTTGCTTCATGGCAGGGCGGCGTGCAGTTAGGTAATTGGCTGGTGACGCGCGCACCTGATACGGTGGCGTCGGTCGCCGATAAAGACTACAAAACCTTAAAGTTCGACGCCCTTGGCCGTCCAATCACTGCGCAGCCGCCGCAGCCTCGCATCGATGGCACCTTAGGCGTACCGCGCGAACTCGCTCCGATTGATTGGGCGATTGAGGCCATTACGGCCGATGACTTTGAAACGGATCCCAACCGCATGAAGGTTGAGGGTGACGAAGATGATGACGAGAGCACGGTCAGCGAAGGGTCAGAAACAGCAGACGCCAAACGTTCAGCGCGAAATGCAAGAGAGCGCTCTGATCCCGCAGCAAACTCGGCGGGCACTTTAGACCCTGCGAGACGACCTGCTGCGCCGCCAGTGCCACCTGGCATTACCGTCACGGTAATTTCGTGGCAGCAGTCACTCAAACAAGAGCTTGAACAATGTGGCAAGTTGGGATTTTTTCAACGCCCAACCTGCTTACAAAACACCCGTAACAAGTACTGCGCGCCCAACGACGCCTGGGGCAAAACGGCCGACTGTCCAGCGCGGCAAAGCGAACAACTCATCAGCAACTAGCGGGCGCCCGCCTGCGACTTGCGCAGTGGCGCGGTCGGAATACGCAACAGCTCTCGATATTTGGCCACAGTACGCCGCGCAATCGTGATGCCTGCTTGGTCGAGCAAACTCACGAGTTGACTATCCGACAGCGGTTTTTTGCGATCTTCGCCAGTGATCAGTATTTGAATGCGGGTTTGTACCGCGGTTGCCGACGTGGCCTCTTTGCCCTCAGTCGTAAGCCCGGTGCTAAAAAATCGCTTGAGCTCAAACGTACCGTGTGGCGTCAACATAAATTTTTGCGTGGTCGCTCGCGAAATCGTCGACTCATGCATGCCGATCTCAGCAGCGATGTCTTTAAGCGTCAACGGTCGGACTGCCCCCCAACCACTTGAAAAAAATGCTTGCTGGTGCGCAACAATCACCTGCGACACTTTCAATATTGTTTCAAACCGTTGTGCCACATTTCGAATCATCCAGCGCGCCTCTTGCAACTGCCCATGCAGCGCCGTATGGGCCCCGCTGCGCGGGCTGCCTAAGGCCTCGGCATACATCGCATTGACTCTCAGCTTAGGCATCACAGACTCGTTAAGCGAGACCACCCAGCCCTTGCGGGTTTTGCGCACCAACACATCGGGTACGGCAAAGTCTGCTGCGGGTATGTTCCAGGCGCTCGCGGGCCGAGGATTCAGTTTGACGATCAACGCGTGCGCGCGGTTAAGCATCTCGGCATCGCATTGCAGTAATTCGCGCAGCTTGAGCATATTGCCGGTTGCCAACACCGCCAGATGGTGCTGGCACACCACACGCGTTAAGGCTACTAGCTCGCGGTCTTGCAACGCCTCAAGTCGCTTGGGGTCGCCGAACTGAAGCTGTAAATCCAGGCATTCGCCAAGATCGCGGGCACCGACACCAGGCGGATCAAACGACTGCAACATTTTTAACGCACAACGAAAATCATCTTCGTCCAGACCGAGTTCTGGATTCATCCAGCTCGCAATCTCGTCAAGCGGTGACGCCAAAAAACCATCATCATTGAGTTCGTCAATCAAAAGTTCGACAATCGCCGCATCGCGCTTGCTTAAACGTGTCAGGCCTAACTGTTCAAGTAAATACTCTCGCAGGTTGCTTTCGCGAGCTGGCTCGGGGCGGTCAGGAAAATCATCGTCGCGCGAGCCGCGCGATTCTGACGAAAATTCGCTTCGGTCGCGTTCGGGCTCGCGCTCTGAAGCTGGGGAGTAGTCGGTATTGGCCTCGGGTGTTGCATCCTGACCACGATCGGCACTGCTTTGGGTCGAGTCAAATTCGGCGCTCTCTTGGCCAACGCGTAAACTCGCCGCAGCGCGGCCCGGCTCGTACAATGGCGTGCCCTCTTGCTCTAAGAGGGGGTTTTCAGCCAAGGCACGCGCGACTTCGGCCTCAAGATCCAGCGTCGAAAGCTGCAGCAGCTTGATCGACTGTTGCAGTGCGGGGGTCAGAGTCAACTGTTGACCCTGACGAAGCTCGAGAAAATTGCGACTCATAGGTACAATCTTTTGCATGATGAATCGACCTAGCACTGCACCGCTTCAAAAAGACACCCCGTTACTGGGCGGCATCCTGCTGCGGCTGGCGCTACCGCGCCTATTGACGCGAGTAGTGGTCATTTTAGCGGCTATTGCCCTACTGATTTATTGCGCACAACGTATTCTGCAATCAGGTAAAGCTTGGCTTGATTTTGCCCTCAAACTGACCGGCCTCTCTGACATTCTTGGCAAAACAGTCATCGATTTTGTCATACAGTACCAAAAGTATTTCTGGTGGTTTGTGATTCTGATCTTGTTCTTAATCACCCTCAGCAGCCTGATTAGCTATTTGCGTAGTAGTCTGAAGCGTGGCCGTGCCGCACTCGTGCCGCTCAGTGACGTACGCAAGCTCTGTGCTCAACTCAGCCCTGAGGGCCTGGACATTTTGAATTGGGTCTGGAAAGATCAAACTCAACCCGTGACTGTTGGGATTTTACAAACCGTCCTCACTCAGCGTAGCAGCGGGCGGGCGCGAAAGCTCGCCTTGGCACGGGCCCAGCAGTCCGAGCTTCAGTCGGCGTTGCAAAACCGCCCCCTCAGCACCCCTAGCGCTCCGGCCCCAACACAAGTGTTGCCACCTGCCAACGATGCCGGGCAGCGCGAACCCACCATGCTTGCCTAGCCCACCCCCCCGCGCTTGCGTTTCAAGCAAATTTATGTTCGACTAGAGGGTATGAACGCGCTTGCCACAGGCCTCGCCTGCCCTCACACACACTGTCCGGCCACTTTAGGTCGCGGTCAAGCTGTGTCTGGCAACCACGCTGACACTCTAGGGCTACTATCGCTACTACTAGCGATCGGTTGCCGGGCCTAGCGCCCGTGGCAGTCCGGCAACCAACCGCCACCCCAGCTATAGCCTTCCTCAAAAATTTTTAGATTTGATCCAAACCCTGGCTTATTTACGCCATCGATGAACACGGGTCGCACGTACCCTGGCATCGCCTAAACAGATTTAAGGTTAATCATGCTTTCGAATCCCGCCACAAAATACATCCCGTTCAAGCCCTTCGAACGCGATTTTTCAGAGCGCACCTGGCCAACTAAAAAAATTACACATCCGCCCATCTGGATGAGTACCGATCTGCGTGATGGCAATCAGTCGCTGATCGAGCCCATGAGTGTTGAGCGTAAGCTTCGGTTTTTTGAAATGCTGGTCAAGATCGGCTTCAAAGAGATCGAGGTGGGGTTTCCATCCGCCTCTCAAACCGACTTTGATTTTGTACGCAAGCTGGTCGACGACAAATTGATCCCAGACGATGTCACTATTATTGCCCTCACTCAGGCTCGTCCCGAGCTCATCGAGCGCACCGTTGAATCAGCGGCCGGCGCCAAGCGCGCCATGATCCACCTCTACAACGCTTGCGCACCTGGCTTTCGCCGCATCGTCTTCAACATGAACCGCCAAGAAGTTAAACAGGTGGCGCTTGAAGGCACGCAATGCGTGATGGATTGCATGGCCAAGTATCCGCAAACACACTGGCTGTATGAGTACTCGCCCGAAGTATTTAGCACCACTGAGCCCGACTTTGCGCTTGAGGTCTGTAACGCTGTGACCGAGTTGTATCAGCCCACCCCACAGAAAAAAATTATCTATAACTTGCCAGCCACGATTGAGGCGACAACGCCCAACATGTATGCCGATCAAATCGAATACATGCATAACAATCTGCACAAGCGTGATTCAGTGATTGTCAGTTTGCATCCGCACAACGATCGTGGCACTGCCGTTGCAGCGGCAGAGTTAGGCTTGATGGCTGGCGCCGATCGCGTCGAAGGTTGTTTGTTTGGTAACGGTGAGCGCACTGGCAACGTTGATTTAGTGACGCTGGCCTTAAACCTGTACACCCAAGGCATTCACCCCGGTCTTGATTTCTCAGACATCGACGAAGTACGCCGCTGCGTTGAGTTTTGCAATCAGTTGCCTGTGCACCCACGTCATCCGTATGCCGGTGACTTAGTATTCACCGCCTTTTCAGGTTCGCATCAAGATGCGATCAAAAAAGGCTTCGCTGTGCAAAAGGCCGATGCCATCTGGGAAGTCCCATACTTGCCGATCGACCCTGCCGATCTGGGCCGTAGCTACGATGCCGTGATTCGCGTCAACAGCCAGTCTGGCAAGGGTGGTGTGTCGTATTTGCTTGAGCAAGAGCATGGCTTGGCTTTGCCACGTCGCTTACAAATTGAGTTTAGCCGCGCCATTCAACGCGTCACCGATGAAACCGGTCGCGAAGTCACGGCCGAAGCCGTTTACACAATTTTCAATGCCGAGTATCTGACACAAACCGAACCTTGGAAGCTCATCAAACACAGCATCACTGGTGACCCAAGTGCGCCCGAAGGCAAACACTTTACGATCGAGGCTGAGTTCGAAGTTGACGGTGTACGCCGCGTGCTAAAGGGCACGGGCGACGGTGCGATTTCTGCCTTTGTGGATTGCTTAGGGATACCCGTTCGCGTGATGGATTATCACGAGCATGCGATTGGTATTGGCACCGACACGCGCGCCGCTTGTTATGTCGAAGCACGCATCGAAGATGGCGCAACAGGGTTTGGAGTGGGCATTGATCGCGATATCGTGACGGCGTCTTTCAAGGCGGTGCTGAGTGGTTTAAATCGGCATATTAAAGCCAGTTAAGACCGCCAAACAGTTGACCTCTTGGGTCAACTGTTCTGATTTTGAAATGAAGCGAGCGGATTTTGAAAGACGCTTGAGACCTGATTTTTCATACTGAGCCTTAATTACTAGGTCTGCCACCAAAAGTGAGCAGTCCCTAGCGTTTAGCGTTCAATGTACTGAAAAGGGGGTTTCCCATGTCGACCACGATTATCCGTTCTTTTAACCGCGCAGTCGCCTCGCTACTGCTGCTGACTGGCACGTTGTTGGGGTGCCCCGTCCAAGCACAAAGCGCCGCGGACATTGACAGCGGCACACTCAAATTTGTCTTGTCACCCGAACCACCGTTTTTGTTAACCGCCATCAACACCGCCTTACAGATGGGGATGGTGACATCAAAGGTGATGGAAGGCTTGCTGTACCTAGACAACGAACTCAAGCCGCAACCTCTCTTAGCTCAAGCCTGGGACATCAGCCCAGATGGGCTGACCTATACCTTTAAGCTGCGTCCAAACGTTAAATGGCATGATGGCCAGCCATTCACCTCGGCTGATGTGAGCTACACAATTCTTGAGGTGCTTAAAAAAGTTCATCCGCGCGGGCGCACGGCTTTCGCAAAAGTCACTGCTGTCGAAACACCTGATCCGCTCACCGCCGTGATTAAACTTAGCCAACCGGCACCTCCTATGCTGACAGCTCTGGCCTCAAGCTACGAGTCACCCATGGTGCCTAAACATCTCTTCGCTGGCACAGACCCCTCTGCCAACCCATATATCAGTAAGCCGGTCGGTACAGGCCCCTTCGTCTTCAAAGAATGGAAAAAAGGCGACTACATCCTACTTGAGAAAAATACAAACTACTGGCAGGCAGGTAAACCAACCCTGCAACGTATCGTGTTCAGAATCATCAGCGATGCCTCGGCGCGGGCAGCGAGCTTTGAAACTGGCGAAGGTCATATTGGAGGGCTCAGCCCCATACCACTGACCGACATGCCACGTATCGCGAAAAATCCCGCACTCAGTATTGAAACGCGTGGGTACGCTTACATGTCGCCTTACATGCTGATGGAAGTCAATCTGCGCAAACCCCCTCTTAACGACGTACGAGTACGACAGGCCATCGCGCACGCAATTGATCGCGCACGCATGACCCAGGTGGTTTGGCTTGGCTATGGTCAACCTGCAGTCAGCCCAATTCCTTCGCAGGTCACGACCTTTCACTCGACCGATCTGCCCAAGTATGAATTCAACCCTGAAAAAGCAAAAAAGCTGCTTGATGACGCGGGCCTAAAGCCTGGCCCAAACGGCATGCGATTTAAGATCACTCACGACTTTATTCCCTTTGGCTCTGAGTATCAGCGCACCGGAGAATTTATCAAGCAACAACTCAGTCGCGTGGGCATTGATGTTGAACTACGCAGTCAAGATCTGCCATCGTTTCTTCGTCGCGCTTACACCGAATATGATTTTGATACGACTAGCCTCTACTACGGTGCCTTTGCCGATCCCACCCAAGGGGTACAACGACTGTTCTGGTCAAAAGCAATTCAAAAAGGTGTCGTCTTTACAAACAATACCGGCTATAACAGCCCCGAAATGGATCGGGTTCTGGAAAGTGCACAAGGGGAAAACGATCCGGTAAAACGAAAGGCTCTCTATCTTGAAATGCAACGTATTGCGATGACCGATCTACCGGTGATCCCCCTGATGGAAACTCGCTTCCTCACCATTTCGAGCTCGAAATTAAAAAATCACACGATCAGTGCTGACGGGATCATCGGTGGAAACTTCGCCGATGCTTATTTCGAGAAGTAATTGAAGCGCCTGTTGCAGCTATCAAACTTACACAATCCAACGCTTCGTTTGCTTTGGCGGCGCCTACTAAGAGCGATCCCGCTTTTACTGGCGGTCGTCATCTGCAACTTCATTTTATTGAAGCTAGCACCTGGCGATGCTGCCGAGGTGCTAGCTGGAGAAGCCGCCGCGAGCAGTCTTGAGTATCTGACAGAATTACGCGTGCGCTTTGGACTCGATCAACCGGTTTACCTTCAGCTTTGGCACTATCTCGTCAAACTCATGACCTTAGATTTAGGATTTTCGTTTCGCCATAACCAATCTGTACTGTCGTTAATTCTTGACCGCCTACCCGCAACCTTGCTATTGATGCTTTCGGGCATCACGCTCGCGGTCGTTGTAGGCGCATGCCTAGGGGTTCTCGCTGCGCAGCGAGTCAATCGCCTGCGCGACAATCTCATCTCTATCTTTGCAATTCTTTCTTTTTCGATTCCAGTGTTCTGGTTAGGGCTGATGTTAATTGTCGTTTTCTCAGTGCACCTTGGCTGGTTTCCCTCGGGCGGCATGCAAACCGTCGCCAGCGGCAAGCAAGGGTTCGCTCACATCCTAGATGTCTTACATCACTTGGTGATGCCTGTCACAACGCTCGGTCTGTTCTATGTTGCGTTATATACGCGCGTCATGCGCGCATCGATGCTTGAAGTATTCAATCAAGACTACGTCACGACAGCCCGCGCAAAAGGCTTAGGCGAGCGACGCATCATCCTACGCCATGTTTTTCGCAACGCCTTGTTGCCCTTGGTCACTTTAATTGGCGTGCAGTTTGGCACGTTACTCGGAGGCTCTGTCCTCGTTGAAACAGTTTTTTCTTGGCCGGGCTTGGGCAGGCTTGCCTTCGAAGCCGTATTTCAACGCGACTTGAATCTATTACTTGGAATCTTATTAATGTGCTCGGTCTTAGTGATGATCTCTAATGTTTTAGTCGATCTGGCGTACGCACAACTCGACCCGCGGATTCGGATCCGATGAGCGCACAGAGCCCTCTGCGTATGTTCGCAACCAGATTTTGTCGAAACTATTCGGCAGTAGTTGGCCTGCTACTTTTATTGTGTGTCGGCCTCATGGCCGCTTCAGCCTCGGTATTGTTTCCAGAAGACCCTTGGGATATGGTGTCAACGCCATTTCTTTGGCCAGGACAAGACCCCAATTTTCTGCTCGGCTCTGACATCATGGGCAGAGATTTAGCCGCTGGCCTATTTCACGGTTCTCGTGTATCCCTACTCGTTGGCTTTTCTGCCACGCTTGCCGCTGTGCTCATCGGCACAACGATTGGCGCGATTGCCGGCTACTACGGCGGCGCAGCCGATAGCGTTGCCATGGCGATCACAGAGTTATTTCAAACGATTCCACAGTTTATCTTCGCGATTGTAGTCGTCGCGATTCTGACCCCAACCGTTACCACGGTTACCTTTGCACTCGGGATCGTTTCGTGGCCCTCAATCGCCCGTTTAGTGCGTGCCGAATTCATGACATTGCGTGAGCGCGATTTTGTCGCAGCAAGTGTGTCGATCGGGATGAGCTCTTTTAGAATTATCACTACGCAAATCCTGCCAAATGCCCTAGGGCCCATTATTGTTACGGGCTCTTTGATGGTCGCAACAGCAATTTTGACAGAGGCTGGGCTCGCATTCTTGGGGCTAGGCGATCCGAATGTGATGAGCTGGGGAACCATTATTGGCGCTGGGCGCGACGCCCTTAGAACGGCGTGGTACATCACCGCCATTCCGGGTCTGGCAATCATGTTCACCGTGCTGGGCTTAAATCTGGTTGGCGAAGGACTGAACGATGCACTCAACCCACGGCTCAAGAATCGCTGATGACTATTACCATGCCCTTACCGCTTGCTTCGTTGACGCCAGACAAGGATATTGCTGTACTTGAAGTAAAAAATCTCTGCACTCAGTTTCAGACCTCTAACGGGCTTGTCAAAGCCATTGACGGAGTATCACTGAAGATTGGTCAGGCTGAGATTGTTGCCCTGGTCGGCGAATCAGGTTGCGGTAAGTCAGTGACTGCTTTTTCTATCATGCAATTGATTGCCAGCCCACCCGGAAAAATCGCGAGCGGTGAGGTGCTGTTTCAAGGACAAGATTTGTTGCGACTCACCGCCAAAGAGATGCAGCAAGTTCGTGGCAATGGGATTGGAATGATTTTTCAAGAACCAATGACCTCACTAAACCCTGTGCTCACAATCGGCGAGCAACTCACCGAAACGCTGATTGCACATCGAGGCCAAGCGCCCAAGCAAGCAATAAAAAGAGCGTGTGAGTTGCTTGAGTTAGTACGCATGTCAGCGCCTCAAAAACGCTTAACGCAATATCCACACGAGCTGTCGGGAGGTATGCGCCAGCGAGTCATGATTGCGATGGCACTTGCCTGCGAACCAAAACTACTTATTGCTGACGAGCCAACAACCGCCCTTGATGTCACTGTGCAAGCCCAAATTTTAGACTTACTACTTGAGATGCGAGAACGCCTGGGCATGTCGATTCTGTTAATTACGCACGATCTTGGTGTGGTAGCAGAAGTGGCTGATCGTGTGGCTGTGATGTATGCGGGTAAAAAAATCGAAGAAGCCTCTGTGTTCGACTTGTTTAAGCGACCTCAACACCCCTATACGCAAGGACTCATTCAGGCCACACCATCGGCCTCGCGTGGTTTGGGCAAACGGCTCTCTGAAATTCGCGGGCAGGTGCCGGCACTACATGCGATGCCACAGGGCTGTCGTTTCGCACCCCGCTGCGACTGGGCTATACCAATCTGTCAAGAAGAGCTGCCGATGTTAAGGGATTCAGCGGCACAACACTTTGTGGCATGCCATCGCCTGTACGACGCGACCTCTCAATCTTTTAGCCCGTCGGCTCTGGAGACCTCATGACCGAGGCGTTATTGCGTGTTGACGGTCTAAAGAAGTTTTTTACCCTGAGCGATGGGCAGCGTGTTCATGCTGTGGATGATGTGAGCTTTAGCTTGGCTAGCGGTGAAAGCTTGGGTCTGGTCGGTGAGTCCGGTTGCGGCAAATCAACGCTTGGTCGCACCATTATCCGATTGCTCTCACCCGATGCAGGTACGGTTCATGTGGGTGGAAAAAATCTCGCGCGACTGAGCGATAAGGAGCTCAAGCCTTTGCGCCGTGAGATTCAGATGATCTTCCAAGATCCCTATGCGTCTTTAAATCCCCGTAGCACCGTTGGGCGTGCGATCGAAGAGCCCTTGATCGTTCATGGCATGAAAGATCGGCGTACCCGTACTGCACGCGTGAGTTGGTTACTCGAGCGGGTTGGTCTGCCAGCTGAGGCGGCTCAGCGACATCCTCATGAGTTTTCAGGTGGTCAGCGCCAGCGCATCGGTATCGCACGCGCACTCGCACTGAATCCCAAGCTGATTATCTGTGACGAGCCAGTTTCGGCTCTTGATGTCTCTGTGCGTGCCCAGGTACTGAATCTTTTGGCTGACTTACGCGAAGAGTTTGGGCTATCTTATCTATTTATTTCTCACGATCTGTCGGTGGTTGAGCATTTCTGCGATCGAGTCGCCGTGATGTACCTTGGGCGCATTGTTGAACTTGCGCCTCGCCATCGGCTGTGGAGTCAACCCCTGCATCCATATACCCAAACGCTTTTAGATGCCGCCCCTCTGCCCGATCCAACTCGCCGCCGCGGACGTCGCACATTGGTGCAAGGAGAAATCCCTAATCCAATTGACCGCCCCAGTGGCTGCCATTTTCATACCAGGTGCGCGCACAAAATCCCGATCTGTAGTTCCGTCGCGCCACCATTGCTCAGTCGAGCAGAGGGCCACGAAGTCGCATGCCATCGTGCCGAAGATTTTTACACCCCCAAGCCAGAGGAGACTTATGTATAAACTTATCAGCGCCACGCCAAGCCCTTATGCGCGAAAGGTCAGAATTCAATTGGCAGAGAAAGGCATACCGTTCGAATTGATCACCGAGGTTCCCTGGAACGCTGACACACAGACTCCGCGCTACAACCCGCTAGAGAAGCTACCGGTCTTACTTTGTCCCGATGGCACTAGTGTTTTTGAGTCACGGTATATCAATGAATGGATTGAGTACAAGCACCCAGCGACTCCTTTATTTCCAAAAGACGTTGATGGCATTTTGGCGGTCAAACGTTTCGAAGTGATCGTCGATGGCGCTTGCGACGCTTTGGTACAAATGTTTTTTGAAATCGCTCGCGATCCCGACAAACAAAGCCAACCTTGGTTTGATCGACAACAGCGAAAAGTTGATGGTGCGCTTAGATATTTATCAACAGCAATTGGCGAAAAAGAATTTTGTCATGGTGACACCTTCACCCTAGCTGATATTGCTGCAGGAACATTGTTGCGTTACTTGAGCGTGCGTTGGCCCGCTAAACCATGGCGCGAAACCTATCCTAATCTTGCCATTTATTCTGACCGGCTAGAGCTTCGGTCTTCATTTAATAATAGCGTGCCAGTCCCACAAATCATTCGTGATCGTGTGGCGTAGCTGAACCATCACAGATGAAGGCTTCTTGCCAAACATTTTTGATCACCAAAGGAGTATGTTAATGAGTTGTCCTCCCGTTGCAGTTCGCCCGCACGAAGTCGAGTCGATTGTCTCTGACTGGGTCGTCGGAAAAATTTTATCTGAACCCGCGATCACTGGCGTCGCGTCTTTGAGTGCCGTTTCAATTTATTTCGATCCGGGCCAAGGTCATACGCGTCATCAACATTTAGACGCTGATCAACTAATTTTTGTTATTTCAGGTGAGGCCGAAATGATGATTGAATTTATCGAAGGCGAGCCACAATATCAAACGATCCGCGCTGGGGATTTAGTGACGATTCCTAAAAGAGCATTTCACTCGACAATCAATCACGGGTGGGAGCCCGTAAAGATTCTAGCCGTGTATTCGCCCGCCGGCGTTGAAAGCGGTATGCGGACATCGACTGACTTTAAAAGATTGCCAGCTGGGGCCGTACCCGCTCGTCGACCCCCACCGTGCTAGCCTCAACCCTGTAAAAATGGCGCCTTTAGGCAAGAGCTTGCTGAACACTAAAAGCGTCATGGTTCATACTAAGTTCCGAACCCCTCGCCTCGCGATAGGCCTTTGGCGATAAGCCAATTTTCTTTTTAAACGCTGTCGCAAAATGGCTTTGGCTTGAAAAGCCTGTTTCTAAAGCAACCTCCGCAATCGGTAGTTCGGTTTCGGTTAAAAACCTGGCGGCTTTCGCGATGCGACGTTCGAGCAAATACTGATGCGGTGAGGTTCCGTGATGTCTCTGAAACAAACGCTTTAAACCACACACACTGATGTTTGCCTGATTAGCAATGATTTCAAGAGACAAGTCTTCTCCGAGTGAGCGATCGATAAAGTCCTGAACGCGGGCCATGTTAGAGCGAAAATTTTCGTAACAAGCCAAAGTTGGGGGGTCTTGCTCCGCGTCGACAGAGTGCGCTTTCAGCAACTGTGCCGCAAACGCGTACGCCAGAGTTTCAACAAAGACAGGTGTGGTCGCCAAGGTCGGATTCTGCAAGGCCTCTAAGACGGCCAGAGCAAGCTGCTCTAGTAGCGGATCGGTGGCACCCAATCGAATCACCAAGTTTACTCGCGAGCGTCCAAACACATCTTTATTGACAGAGTCTATAAGCTCCCTCTTTAAATAAAGCATCAACATTTCTGATGAACCACGACGACTCCACTGCGACGCCTCGTCCGCCGGAATAATCAAAAACCGCCTAGGTGATAAAGTCGATTCCTGTGCATCGGGTTGGTTCGCCAGCCTCACACTTAACTGAGCAGGCCCCCGTAAGCAAAACCCAATACAGTAGTGACCCGTCGGCTTCAATATGCCAGACCAACTGTTGACGGTTGCCACTGCCGCGTAAAGTGTCGACCATCCACGGCCGGCGCTTTGCACAATCAACTTATTGCGATCCCAACGCTCAATGCTATGGGTCTGCTGCACATCAAATTCTTGTTCAGACATTTTGTTCGCCACAGAAGTAGACTAAACGCTACCATAGTTGATTGGGGTCATTCACAACGTTTTTTTTATAATCAAAGTCTAGCAGTCAAATTTAGATCTGTCGCACCTCATTCGCATCACTCGACGCCGTTATTCTCAAGTAATAGTTATGCCAATCACGCCCATAAAGTCCGTCGTAACTGGTTCCGCTTGGCGCGCGCACTGCTAAGCTCTGTATTCTAGGTTTTGCCCAAACAGGTGCACGTCTTGTTTTTTCCAATCGAACGTCCTTCAATGCCACGTGCGCGCTTGCGCCAGGTGTTGGCAGATCTTAGCGTCAACAATCTCGCCAACGGCCTGATTGGTTTTATTTTTGCAGCAACGGGGCCCTTTGCTGTGATTCTTTCAGTTGGCACACGTGGCGGCCTGACATCTGCAGAGCTGGCTTCTTGGGTGTTTGGTGTGTTTCTTGTGAATGGTCTGCTCACGCTGGTCCTGAGCTGGCGCTACCAAATGCCGTTGGCTTTCGGCTGGACAATTCCAGGCACTGTTTTAGTGGGCCCAGCCTTACAGCACTTACCTTTTTCTGCCGTGATTGGCGCGTTTTATGCCACCAGTCTGCTGATTCTATTGCTTGGGCTCAGCGGTTTCGTCAAGCGCATCATGTCAGCGTTACCGATGCCAATTGTGATGGGTATGGTCGCGGGTGTGTTTCTTCACTTTGGCTTAGATGTCATACTCGCGCTTGATCGTGATGCGGCGATTGCTGCCCCCATGGTGCTTGTGTTCTTCTTATGTTCAGCAGTCCCTGCGCTCGGGCGGCGTATGCCGCCGGTCATTGCCGCCCTGTTAGTGGGTGCAATCATGATCGCCATACTGGGTCGTCTGAACCCAGGCGATTTAGGTGCGCTCGGCTTCGCCCGCCCAATCGTTCAGGCGCCGAGTTGGTCTTGGGTGGCAATGCTAGAGCTCGTGATTCCACTCACCATCACGGTGTTAGTTGTACAAAACGGGCAAGGTGTTGCCGTGCTGAAGGCTGCAGGGCACGAGCCCCCCATCACCATGGTTGCGGTTGCCTGTGGCGTCGGTGCTGCCTTGAGCGCCATCGTTGGTGCCGTAAGCTCTTGCCTAACTGGCCCAACAAATGCCTTGATCAGTTCGTCTGGCGAAAAAAGCCGTCACTACACTGGGGCGCTAGCCTACGGTTGCCTAGCCTTGCTCTTTGGGGTGCTCGCGCCAACCTTTACCAACCTCACCTTGGCAACCCCCAAGGCGTTCATTATGGTGTTAGGTGGTCTAGCTATGTTGCGCGCGTTGCAAAGCGCCTTTGTCAC
>JARXAG010000116.1 GCA_029866055.1 Burkholderiaceae bacterium | reverse complement strand
GGTGTTGGGCTGGGGGGGAGCGTCGAAAAGCTGCATTATTTACCCGAGGCACACACTGACTTCATCATGGCCGTGATCGGCGAAGAACTCGGCTTTGTCGGCATTTTATTGATGATCACCTTGTTCGGTGTTTTGGTTCATCGCTGTATTGAAATCGGACGTCAAGCGATTGCGATGGAGCGCCCCTTCGGTGGGCTCGTGTCACAAGGTGTCGGCATTTGGTTTGGTGTCCAGTCCTTTATCAATATTGGTGTTTGCTTGGGTTTGCTTCCGACCAAGGGGCTGACCTTGCCGCTCGTCAGTTATGGCGGTACCGGCATCGTGCTGAATCTGTGCGCGATCGCGATTGTGCTCAGGGTTGACTTTGAAAATCGCAACATGATGCGGGGGGTCCGCTCATGAGCGTGCGTTCTCCGGTGGTGTTGATTATGGCGGGCGGTACGGGCGGGCACATTATGCCTGGCTTGGCTGTTGCTGATGTCTTACGGGCGCGCGGCTGGACTGTGCGCTGGTTGGGCAACCCCGACAAAATGGAGGGCAAGCTCGTACCCGCTGCTGGCTATTCGCTTGCAGCACTGCGTTTTGCAGGCTTTCGTGGCAAGGGCTTAGTCGCAAAGCTTCAAGCCCCTTTCTTATTGCTGCGCGCGCTGACACAGGCGTGGCAACAATTTTCAACTATTCGCCCAAATGTCGTACTTGGGATGGGTGGTTACGTAGCGTTTCCTGGCGGTGTGGTCAGTGCCCTGCGTGCCACACCCTTGGTGCTGCATGAACAAAATGCCATTGCAGGGATGGCCAACCGTTGGTTATCGCGTATCGCACAGCGTGTCTTGGCTGGGTTCCCAGAAGCCATCGAACGCGCTGAGGTGGTAGGTAATCCAGTCAGGCAGGATGTCGCGGCTTTGGCCGATCCCCAGCAGCGATACGAGACGCGCTCGGGACCCTTGCGGGTGCTCGTGCTTGGCGGCAGTTTAGGCGCGACGGCGCTTAACGAATTGCTTCCAAAGGCGCTAGCCAAGATCCCGTTAGCACAGCGCCCCTGCGTGACGCACCAGGCTGGCGCGCAGCACCTCGATACGCTGTTAGATGCCTACGCGCAGGCCGGAGTCAGTGCACGCTGCGTGCCGTTTATTGAGAATATTGCCGAAGCACTTTCCGACGCTGATTTGCTAATTTGTCGAGCGGGTGCGATGACGGTGGCCGAGGTCGCAGCCGCCGGAGTCGCTGCCTTGTTTATCCCTTATCCCCACGCAGTGGACGATCATCAGTCGGCCAACGCCCGTTTTTTAAGTCATGATATGGCCGCCTGGCTCATCCAACAAAAAGAGTTAACACCCGATACGCTCAGCCAGTGGTTACTTGCGCGTAGTCGCCAAGAACTCAGCGGTGTGGCCCAGCGTGCAAGAGCTCATGCGCGCCCTCAGGCAGCGCAGCGCATTGCAGATATTTGCGAAGAACTTGCGGGGGCCTCAGCATGAAGCACCGCATTGAACACATTCACTTTGTTGGTATTGGCGGGTCAGGGATGAGCGGCATTGCAGAGGTGCTGCTAAACCTAGGCTACCGTATTTCAGGATCGGACCTTGCAGATTCTGCCGCGACACAGCGCTTGGCGAGGCTAGGCGCACGTATTGCTCTTGGTCATCAGGCCGAGAATATTACGGGTGCCGATGCGCTTGTGACCTCGACGGCTGTTGCTAACAATAATCCCGAGGTCATCGCTGCGCGCCAGGCGCGAATTCCCGTGGTACCTCGCGCGGTGATGTTGGCAGAACTGATGCGCTTGAAGAGAGGTATTGCTGTTGCGGGCACTCACGGCAAAACAACGACTACGAGTCTTGTCGCTAGCGTCTTGGCGGCGGGCGGGCTCGATCCAACCTTTGTGATCGGTGGTCGACTGACAGCTGCCGGAGCTAATGCTGGGCTGGGTCAGGGAGACTTCATCGTTGTCGAGGCAGACGAGTCAGACGCGTCCTTTTTGAATTTGCTTCCGGTGATGGCCATCATCACAAACATCGATGCTGATCACATGGACACCTATGGGCATGATTTAGCCAAACTTAAAAGTGCCTTCGTGGAGTTCACCCAGCGCTTACCGTTTTATGGCAGCGCGATTGTTTGTGCCGACGATGCCAATGTGCGCGAAATCATCCCGTTTATTTCGCGGCCCGTCACAACCTATGGTTTGTCGTCGGACGCTCAGGTGGTGGCGACAAACGTGAAGGCGCTAGGCACGCGCATGCAGTTTGACGTGCGGCGTCAAACGCGCGAGGGTGAGCTCAGCCCACTCGCGGTCAGTCTGAATCTTCCGGGTGTTCATAATGTGTTGAACGCGTTGGCGGCGATTGCAGTGGCGACCGAGCTTGGTGTTAGTGATGCGGCCATTGCGCAAGGGCTTTCAGAGTTCAAGGGTGTCGGACGTCGCTTTACCCAAATTGGCGATTTCACGACTAAGAAGGGCGGTACGTTTAGAGTGGTCGATGATTATGGGCACCACCCTGTCGAGATGGCGGCCACCCTAGCGGCTGCGCGCGGCGCCTGGCCCAATCGTCGAGTCGTATTGGCGTTTCAGCCCCACCGTTACACCAGAACGCGCGATTGCTTCGAAGACTTCGTCAATGTGTTGGGTTCTGCGGATGCCGTGCTGTTGACTGAAGTCTATGCAGCAGGCGAGCCGCCGTTGGTCGCAGCAGATGGACGCGCTTTGGCGCGCGGTGTGCGTGTTGCAGGTAGGGTCGAGCCCTTGTTCGTTGAAGATGTCGCTGCGATGCCCGAAGCGATTTTAAATTTTGCGCAAGATGGCGATGTGGTGATTGTGATGGGTGCCGGTTCGATCAGTAAAGTCCCCCACCAATTAGGAGTGCCAACTTGACAGATACTTTTGGTAAGGTCGGCGTGTTGTACGGCGGTCGCTCAGCAGAGCGTGAAGTATCGATCATGTCCGGAACGGGCGTGCACGCAGCGCTATGCGGCCAGGGGGTCAACGCGCATTTATTTGATACGGGCACTGGTAGTCTGGCTGACTTGGCTGCGCAGCAGTTTGATCGCCTTTTCATCGCCTTGCATGGGCGTTATGGCGAGGACGGAACGTTGCAGGGCGCGCTTGAACTGCTTGGGATTCCTTACACGGGTAGCGGCCCCATGGCATCGAGTCTTGCGATGGATAAAGTGATGACAAAGCGGGTGTGGTTAGAGGCTGGTTTGCCTACGCCCGGATATCGCGCACTGACTGATGCAAGCGAGGTGAATGCGGCGGCGTTAGCCTTGGGACTGCCGTTGATGATGAAAGCCCCTCACGAGGGATCCACCCTTGGTATTGTGAAAGCAACAGAAGTTGCTGAGCTCACTCATGCGTATGAAGTCGCCGCACAGTACGACGAGGTAGTCTTGGCCGAGCAGTTTGTAGCAGGACGCGAACTGACTGTCGCGCTCTTAGGTCGCGGTAAAGATGCGCGTGCGTTACCGGTCATTGAAATCGTTGCCCCTCAGGGAAACTATGACTATCAGCACAAGTATTTTTCAGACGATACTCAGTATTTATGTCCTGCGCCGCTTGAGCAGACATTGGCGACTGAGATTGCAGAGATTAGTGTGAAGGCCTACCGCGCCTTGGGTTGCGAAGGTTGGGGGCGCGCTGATTTGATGTTGGATCAGAATAACCGGCCTTGGCTGCTTGAGATGAATACGTCGCCTGGCATGACTGGGCATTCTTTAGTGCCCATGGCGGCAAAAGCGATTGGCATGAGTTACCCCGAGTTGTGTATGCAAATTTTGAAGGATGCCCGCTGCAAGATTGGGCATCTGTCTGACAACAAAAACTAGCGAGACCGATTGTGTGGAACGAAGCGCGTACGATCAACAGACTTGCCAACACCCTAGCGGTGATGGCGGTGTTGGCCGTGCTC
Organism: Burkholderiaceae bacterium; assembly: GCA_029866055.1. Classification (GTDB taxonomy): domain Bacteria; phylum Pseudomonadota; class Gammaproteobacteria; order Burkholderiales; family Burkholderiaceae_B; genus Zwartia. The sequence continues at coordinate 25,511 of JARXAG010000116.1, read as the reverse complement.
GTCGGGTGTTTGTACTGGGTCATGCAGCGCCCGATGTTCAGCTTGCAGGCAATCGAACTCGAACCGATACCCAACAGCAGTTTGCGTTACGTGACGCCCGAAAACGTTCAAGCCTCTATCGCGACCAAGTTAACAGGCAATTTTTTTACAATCCGCTTAGCCGAAGCACAAGCTGTTTTCGAGTCCGTGCCGTGGGTCAGAACCGCCTCGGTGCGCCGCATTTGGCCCAACACCTTGCGAGTCACCGTCGAAGAGCACCAACCGCTCGCGCTGTGGAACGAAAACCAGATGATCAATACCTGGGCGCAGGTTTTTACTGCAAACCAGGGCGAACTCGAAGACGATGTGCTCTTGCCGCAGTTCGAAGGCCCCGAGGGCAAAGAGGGATTGGTGGTGTCACGTTATGCAGAGCTCGAGCGCTGGTTTGCGCCGCTTGGGCTCACAGTCAAAGAGTTGTCTCTGAACAATCGTTTAGCTTGGCAGGTCAAACTCTCAAGTGGCCTGACCTTGGCGTTAGCGCGCGATCCTGGCGCAGAAGCGGCCGATTCGCAGGGCGGGATTCCAGGAGCTTTGCCCTTTTCAGAAGGGATCGAACGATTTGTGCAGGCGATGCCTCAGATCAATCAAAGAACGGGTGGACGTGCGCTGACGCATGCCGACCTGCGCTACCCCAACGGCTTTGCGATTACGCTGGCCGCCCTACCAGAACCTACTCAACCGAAAAAGAAACGATAACGCTATGACCCGTGACATCAAGGATCTGATCGTCGCTCTCGATATCGGCACCAGCAAAGTTGTCGCTGTGGTGGCCGAGATATTGCCAGAGGGCCGCTTTGAAGTGCTGGGCTTGGGCCAACATGAGTCAAGCGGTATGCGCAAAGGTGTTGTGGTCAACATCGAGGCGACGGTCAATGCCATTCAGCGAGCATTAGAAGAAGCGGAATTAATGGCCGATTGCAAAATTCGAGATGTGTACACCGGCATTGCGGGCAGTCACATTCGAAGTTTTAACTCGAGTGGAATGGTCGCGGTTAAAGACAAAGAGGTCACCGCAGCCGATGTCGCCAGAGTCATTGAGACTGCAAAAGCTGTGAACATCCCAACTGACCAGCAAGTGCTACATATTTTGACGCAAGAGTTCATTGTCGATGGACAAGAGGATATTCGCGAGCCGATTGGAATGAGTGGTTTACGTCTTGAGGTCAAGGTACATATTGTGACGGGGTCAGTCAGCGCAGCGCAAAACATTGTGAAGTGCGTGCGTCGCTGTGGGCTTGAAGTGCAGGATTTGATTTTGCAGCCCCTGGCCTCAAGTCAAACCTGCTTGACCGCTGATGAGAAAGATCTTGGCGTCGTGTTGATCGACATCGGTGGAGGTACGACCGATGTTGCGATCTACACCGGGGGCGCGATTCGCCACACTGCCGTTCTACCCATCGCGGGCGATCAAATTACCAATGATATTGCGCAGGGATTGCGTACCCCCACGCCTGATGCCGAAGACATTAAATTACGTTACGGCGTTGCGAAAGAAGTGCTGGCCAATCCCGATGACACAGTCGAGGTGCCAGGCCTAGGCGATCGTGCCCCACGCTTGGTGAAGCGCCAGACACTTGGTGCGATTATCGAGCCAAGAGTGGCTGAGTTGTTCGATCTGGTTCAGGGCGTTGTTCGGGATTCGGGTTACGAAGATCTTCTGTCATCAGGCGTGGTCTTGACGGGTGGCACGGCTTTATTGCCAGGCATTGTTGAACTCGCTGAAGATATTTTCTTAAAGCCCGTGCGTGTTGCGGTGCCCGAATACCAGGGAAGCTTGGCAGATGTGATGCGTAGCCCCCGTTTTTCAACAGTGATGGGTCTGTTGAGCGAGGCGCGTATGCAACGCTTGCGAGGCCGTAAAGTCACGCAACAGTCTGGTAGTTTTAAGGCAGTATTGATTAGAATGAAAGAGTGGTTTATGCATTGAATTGGCGTCATCCGACGCCAAACAGATGGGCAACTTGCTGGATGTTGCCGGTCTGCTAGAGAGGCGTTTCAAACTTGGTGCGGATTTGATCGGCAGCGTGTTTGAAACGATTTCTAAATAACGTAGTTGGGGACTTTTAGAAACGTTTTGTAGTTACGACTTGAGGGAGTCAATCATGATGTTTGAAATGTTAGATAACGCAAAAAAATCCACAGTGATCAAGGTGGTAGGTGTGGGCGGTGCGGGTGGCAATGCCGTCTCGCATATGATCCGTTCGGGTGTGCAAGGGGTCGATTTCATTTGCTGCAATACCGACGCGCAAGCGTTGGCTGCAACCAATGCGCCCGTGCAGATCCGTTTGGGTAATACAGGGCTCGGTGCGGGTGCCAAGCCTGATCAAGGCCGTGCGGCTGCCGAATCGGCGCGCGAAGAAATTCGCTCGGCATTGGCGGGTGCGCATATGGTCTTTATCACTGCGGGTATGGGTGGTGGGACAGGCACTGGGGCTGGGCCAATTGTCGCCGAAGTCGCAAAAGATCTTGGTATTTTGACCGTAGGTGTGGTCACCAAGCCCTTTTCGTTCGAAGGCAATCGGCGCATGAAAATGTCTGAAGACGGTATCGACGAGCTCTCAAAACATGTGCACTCACTCATCGTGGTGCTCAACGAGAACCTGTACGAGTTGATGGATGAAGATGCTACCCAGGCTGACTGCTTTAAAGCTGCCGACGACGTCCTACACAATGCATGCGCAGGGATTGCCGAGATCATCAACGTTGAAGGTAATGTGAACGTTGACTTCCAAGACGTTAAAACCATTATGGGCGAGCAAGGTCAGGCCATGATGGGTACGGCAATTGCCAGTGGGCCCGATCGCGCCAAGATTGCAGCCGAGCAAGCCGTCGCTTGCCCCTTGCTAGAGGGTGTGGATTTGAACGGTGTGCGCGGTGTGTTGGTGAACATCACAGCAAGCAGCTCACTGAAAATGAAAGAAACGCGTACGGTGATGGATCATATCCAAAGCTTTGCTTCGGCCGATGCCACAGTGATTTTCGGTACGGCTTATGACGAGTCGATGGGCGATAATCTGCGCGTCACAGTCGTGGCAACTGGCTTGGGTCGTGCTAAGCCTAAGTTGGTGCAGATGCCTGAGGCTGCTGTTGGGTTGCGTAACGGAACAGATGGCCTAACCATGGCGAACGGCGCAGAAATCACCGCCCCAACCGTCATGCGCGGGCGCGGCGCACAAGCGCAAGCTCAGGTTCGCGCCCTCGAAACCTCAGGGATGGAGCACTACGATATACCGGCGTTTTTGCGCCGTCAGGCTGATTAAGTCAGGATTGGAGTGGGCTGAAAACGGCGCTTAAACGCTGGATTGAGTTCGCTTGCTTGACTCCCTCTGCCAGTCGCCCCAATGGGGTGACTGGCTGCACATCTGGGTTCCCTAACTCAGGTGTGCTGTCGCCTGCGGGTTTTAGTGCAGAAATGGCTAAAAGCGCTACAATCGTGGAAGTTTTGATAAGATTTTTAGGCTCTATGTTTCATCAACGCACTATTAAGCAGCTTGTAAAAACGACCGGTGTTGGCCTGCACTCAGGCCGACGCGTTGAGTTGACGTTGCGCCCTGCGGCTCCAGACACCGGCATCGTGTTTCATCGAATCGATTTGCCTGAGGTTGTTGACTTACCAGCTCAGGCCGCGATGGTAAAAGACACGCGTATGGCGTCTGTCTTGTCCAACGGTCAAGCAAGAGTCTCCACCGTTGAGCATCTGATGTCAGCTCTTGCGGGCTTAGGTATTGACAATCTGCATGTTGATCTCACTGCCGAAGAAGTCCCCATCATGGACGGCAGCGCTGCAACGTTTGTGTATCTGTTGCGTTCGGCCGGCATCCAAGAGCAAGCTAGCGCAAAACAGTTTTTACGGGTGTTAAAGCCCATCGAGGTACGTGAGGGTGAGGGGGCAGACGCCAAATGGGCTCGCCTTGAACCGCACGAAGGGTTTGCTGTTGCGTTTTCAATCGATTTCCGTCACCCGGCGATCGATTCGACCGCAAGCTTCGCAGAAATCGACTTTGCAACCGACTCCTACGTCAAGCAAATTGCTCGCGCTCGCACCTTTGGCTTTGTCAATGAGGTTGAGGCCTTGCGTTCGGCCGGCCTGGCGCGTGGCGGCAGCTTTGATAACGCCATCGTGATGGACGAGTACCGTGTCTTAAATTCAGACGGTTTGCGTTACGACGACGAGTTCGTCAAACACAAGATTCTGGATGCTGTCGGCGACTTGTACTTAATTGGTAAGCCTCTGGTGGCACGCTATGTTGCATGCAAGTCTGGTCACGCGTTAAATAATCAACTGGCACTCAAATTATTGGCGCAGCCAGACGCCTTTGAAATTATCACTTATGCGTCTGCGGCGCAGGCGCCACTGGCATTTCGCCAAGAGTGGAAGCTGGCTTGAGCTCTTGGGGCTGAACTGGCTGGTGGTGCGCTAGTAGCCGGGCGACAGCATCGGCAAGCGGCCCTGGTCGTAGCTGCTGAGTTAGCGCTTCAAACGTTTTTAAGTCTTGTTGATCAAGTGCCCGCGCCTCTTTCGGAGGCTGAACAGCGACTGGGATCCCAAGCCCCCCCTGCACCCGTAGTTTGATTTCGATCAGATTCCAGCCCGCTGCTTGTATGTGAGTAGTCACTCTGGGCGCCAATTGGCGAAATTTCGCGGCAAAGGCTGCGCTTGAAACCATCAAGGTCAATGTGCTCTGTTCGATTTTTAAGATGTCAAACGCCCCGCGCATAGCGGCAGGCAGAGCCTGCTCAACCACTGCTCGCAGCTTGAGGTGCAATTGAGCTGTCGCAAGCACGCTTGCTGCTTGTGCATCGTGACCCAGCCATCCGATCAGGTGTGCTCCCTTTGTTGGGTTGCCTGAGGGCCTGCGAGGAATCGTAACCATAAGTGATAAGGATATTTGTATGAAGGTAGTCATTATGCCCCGCGAGCGGGTCGTTCATGGTGCCGTGTCGTTCAGCGTGGGCCACAGTCTGCTCTTCGGCCTTGCAACCCTTGCGCTAGTTTTGTTCGCTTGGACCCACCTGCAACGGTTCTTTCAGCCTTCTTTTGCCGAGAACTTGCGAGAAGACCCGCGTCGCAAAAGTGTTGTTCACCCTGCGCCTCAGACGGAAAAGCAGGCGTTAGACACATTGTTCGTCCAAATCGGCGTTTTGCAGGCCAACTATCAACGACTGGATGCTCTGAGTCGGCGAGTGGCTGGGCTGGCGGGCTTTTCAGCGGTCGATCTACAAATTGTTTCTGAAAATGCCGAGATCACCGCGCCTAGGGCGGGGGGCGAGACTAAAGCGTTAGCGCAGGTTGGGCAACGCGTTCGCACACTGCAGGCGGCGCTCGTCAAAAAAACAGAACACTTTCTCTTGCTGGATCTGGCGCTGACTAAGCATGCCGCAGCGATTGCCAGGCAGCCCACTGCGATGCCAATCGCCGCTCAGTCACAATTAAGCTCAACTTACGGCTGGCGGCGGCATCCGTTTCTCGCTGAGCCCAGCGTGCACGAGGGATTAGACTTTGCGGCGCCGCTGGGCACCCCGATTCTGGCAGCCACAGGGGGCATCGTGCGAACCGCTGCAAACCACGGCAGCTTTGGAAATCTGATCGAAATTGATCACGGTGAAGGTCTGATGACCCGCTATGCCCATGCCAAGGTACTTTTGGTTAAAAAAGGGGATCTGGTCAGGCGCGGGCAGATGATCGCGCGCGTGGGGTCGACCGGACTGTCGACTGGACCGCATCTGCACTTTGAAGTCCGGTTGCACGACAAACCGTTAGACCCGAGGGTGTATTTGACCGGCAGCTCGCAGGTGCACGACGCGACGGGGGTTGGTCCGGTCAGGTAGCCAGATCGCCATTGTTGGCGGTTGAGCCGCGGCCCAGGGTGCGGTTGAACTGACACCCTGACGGGAAGGCCTCGCCTGCGTTAAACTGCAAGGCTTACTGGCAGCTAGCTGCCTCAACTCTTTTTGGCGCCGACGGGTGTGTAGTTTGCACAGGTCGGTGTGGGTCTGACGCGTATGTTTTCACTGCTTAAAAAAATATTTGGTAGTAGCAATGATCGGTTGCTCAAGCAGCTACGCCGTCATGTTGCGCAGATTAATGCTCTTGAGCCTCAAATGCAGGCGCTGTCTGACGAGCAATTACAAGCTAAAACGACGGCTTTCAAAGAGAGACTTGGCGCTGGTGAAACCTTAGATCAGTTATTGCCCGAGGCCTTTGCCGTCGTCCGCGAGGCGGGGGTCCGAGTCTTTGGCATGCGCCATTTCGATGTGCAGTTGCTTGGCGGCATGGTATTGCACCGCGGCCAAATTGCCGAAATGCGTACAGGCGAAGGCAAGACCTTGATGGCCACTTTGCCTGTCTATCTCAATGCTCTGCAGGGGCGTGGGGTGCATGTTGTCACTGTCAACGATTATTTGGCAAGACGCGATGCACAGTGGATGGGGCGCTTGTATGGATTTTTGGGGCTAAGCGTTGGCGTGGTTGTGCCTCAGCAAGATAATGCTGAAAAGATTCAAGCCTACCGTGCCGACATTACGTATGGCACAAACAACGAGTTTGGTTTTGATTACTTGCGCGACAACATGGAACACCGCGTTGAAGACAGACGCCAGCGTTCGCTTGTTTTTGCAATCGTCGATGAAGTGGACTCGATTTTGATCGACGAGGCTCGCACGCCCTTGATCATTTCTGGGCAGGCCGAAGATCACACTGAGCTATACGTGCGCATGAATGCGGTCCCTGCGTTGCTCACGCGCATGACTGCAGAGCCCAAGCCAACCGAGCCAGAGCCAGAAGGCGACTACTGGGTTGATGAAAAAAATCACACGGTATATCTCTCAGAAGCTGGACATGAAAAATCTGAGGGCATTCTGACGCGCTTGCAGTTGCTGCCAGAAGGGCAATCCTTATATGAGCCTCGTAATATTTCGTTGATGCATCATTTAATGGCAGCCTTGCGTGGCCACTCTTTGTTCCATCGCGATCAGCACTATGTGGTTCAAGATGGCGAAGTCGTGATTGTTGATGAATTTACTGGTCGAATGATGGTTGGTCGTCGTTGGTCTGATGGCTTGCATCAAGCGGTTGAGGCCAAAGAAGGGGTCAAGATTCAACTCGAAAACCAGACCTTAGCTTCGATTACGTTTCAGAATTTTTTTAGAATGTACGAAAAGCTTGCCGGAATGACCGGCACGGCTGATACCGAGGCCTATGAGTTTCAAGAGATTTACGGGTTGCAAACAGTCATTGTGCCGACCAATCGACCAATGGTGCGTGCCGATCAAAACGATCAGATCTTTAAGTCGGCACCTGAAAAATTTAATGCAATTTTGGCAGATATTCGTGACTGCCAAGAGCGCGGGCAACCGGTGTTGGTGGGTACGACCAGTATCGAAAATTCTGAGTTGTTGTCAGGTCTGCTAGATCAAGCGAAGCTTGTGCACGAGGTGCTCAACGCTAAGCAGCATGCACGCGAAGCTGAAATCGTCGCTGAAGCCGGTCGCCCGGGGCACATTACGATCGCGACCAATATGGCCGGGCGCGGTACTGATATTGTGCTTGGCGGCAGCATCGAAAAACAAGTTGAACTGATTCGCGCAAAGGTCGAACTGTCAGAAACCGAAAAAGTGACGCAGATCGAAAAGATCCGCAACGAATGGCAACCGCTAAATGAGCGGGTCAAGGCCGCTGGTGGTTTGCGTATTATCGGTACCGAGCGTCACGAGTCGCGCCGGATTGACAATCAGTTGCGCGGTCGTGCTGGCCGTCAGGGTGACCCAGGGTCTTCGCGCTTTTATCTATCGCTTGAAGATCCCCTCATGCGTATTTTCGCGGGCGACCGCGTACGCTCGATCATGGAAAGACTGAAACTGCCAGAGGGTGAGCCAATCGAGGCGGGCATGGTGTCGCGTTCAATTGAATCCGCGCAGCGCAAGGTTGAAGGCCGTAACTTTGATGTACGTAAGCAGTTGCTTGAGTACGATGACGTTGCGAATGATCAGCGTAAAGTTATTTATGCGCAACGTAATGAAGTGCTTGAGGCTCAGGCGATTACTGAAACGATTGATAGCTTGCGCGATGGCACATTTACCGATTTGGTGAAGAAGTTTGTGCCAGAAAACTCAGTCGAAGAGCAGTGGGATATTGATGCCTTGCAGCTTTCGCTTGAGTCTGAGTGGCAACTGAGCGTTGGTCTGACAGAACTGGTCAAGCAGTCGAAGAGCGTGACAGATGAAGACGTGCTTGAGCATGTGTTGAACGCCGCGCGCCAAGCGTATCAGCAAAAGGCAGAAGTCGTCGGAGCCGAATCGTGGGCTAATTTTGAGCGCTCTATTATGCTCCAGGTCATTGACTCGCAGTGGCGCGAACATTTGTCAGCTCTTGATCACTTGCGTCAGGGTATTCACCTGCGTGGTTATGCGCAAAAAAATCCGAAGCAAGAGTACAAGCGCGAGGCGTTTGAACTGTTCTCAGACATGCTCGACCGCGTGCGTGATGATGCAATCAAGGTGTTGATGACCGTGCGCATTCAATCGGCCGAAGAAGTGCAGCAGGCAGAAGAGGCCGCTGCGTTAGCGGCGCAGAACCAACAGATTGAATACCAGCACTCAGAGTATCAAGAGGGTGGTCAACAGCCGGCAGCAGTTCCGGCGCCAGCTTCAGAGCATCCGGGTACAGTTCGCAACATGATGCCCAAGGTTGGGCGCAACGAGCCTTGTCCTTGCGGTAGCGGGAAAAAATACAAGCAGTGTCACGGTCAACTTAAATAGAGCTGTTCGTGGCGGCTACCTAAGAGGGAGAGATCGCCTTGTTCAAGTCTTTTTTTGCTTCAAGGCGATATTTTTTCTGGGCTTGGCCGGGCGTTGTATTGATCGTGTCCGGAATTGCCTGCCAAGTGCAAATCGATGTTGCCCTCAATTCTGGCATCGGCGAACTGTTTGATGTCATGCAACAGAGCTTGTCGCAGCCCGGTTCGGTTGAGCTATCAGCCTTTGAGTCAATCGTTTGGGCGTTGACCAAACTGGTACTGTTGTATGTTGTGCTTGTTGTTGCGTTAGGCTTTTATATCAAGCACTGGGTATTCAGATGGCGGCAAGCCATGAACGACTATTACATGCAGTATTGGCCCATACTTAGATCGGTCGAGGGCGCCAGTCAGCGCGTGCAAGAAGATACCAAGCGGTTTGCCGCTACATTCGAATTGATCGGTGCCAGCGTTGTTGAGGCGGTTTTGACGTTGTTTGCGTTTTTGCCGATCCTTTGGGTGATCTCAAAGAATGTTCACCACATTCCATTTTTTGGTCGAGTAGATCATGCGTTGGTGTATGCCGCGATCGCCTATGCTCTGGCGGGCACCGTGATCTTGGCATTGGTCGGCATTAAATTGCCCGGACTCGAGTTTGACAATCAAAAATCTGAGGCAGCCTATCGCAAAGAGTTGGTATATGCCGAAGACGACACTTTGCGCGGATCGACCCCCGTGGTGCAGCAATTGTTTAGCATCCTTAAAAAAAGCTACTACCGTTTGTTTTTTCACTATTTGTACTTTGATGCCGCCAAGCTCACGTATTTGCAATTTGGGATTGTGGTGCCGTTTTTGGTGTTGGGCCCAACAGTGATTGCTGGCACGTTGACCTTGGGTATGTTCGCGCAGACAATACGCTCGTTCGAGCGTATTCAAACGTCTTTTCAGGTATTGGTGCGTAACTGGGCCTCGATGGTTGAGTTGTTGTCTGTGTTTAAACGGCTGCGGGCGTTTGAGGCGAATATTAAAGCGGTCGTCAAAAGCTAGAGCAGAACTTGCTCGGCGGCGTTCATGGTGACACGAATTCGTCATCAGCTAGATTTACAATCTCAGTCGGAGAGACAACCATGCATCATGACTTAACCCGCAATACGCTCGCCGTCTTCTGTATCATAGGCTTGCTCGCGCTATCACTTTGGGTCTTGCGACCGTTTCTGGCGGCTACAGTTTGGTCAACCATGCTTGTGGTGGCGACGTGGCCTTGGCTAATCATGTTGCAAAAAACCTTTGGTGGGCGGCGTGCCCCAGCAGTGTTGATGATGACTGTGGGGATGTTGTTGCTTTTGGTGATGCCGCTTTGGTGGGCCATTAGTACGATCACCGAGAGGTCAGATCAGTTCTTGGTGTTGGGAAAAAGCTTAGCCAGTAACGGTTTGCCGGCGCTCCCCGATTGGGTTCAGCATATTCCGTTTTTGGGTGAAAAAATCAACACAGCCTGGACTGATCTGATCTCAGGTGGTGCTACAGGTTTCGTGGATCATGTTGCCCCATATGCGGCCTCAACCGGCAAGTGGGTGTTGTCGCAGTTTGGCGGCCTGGGTGGCATGCTGATTCAATTCTTATTGGTGGTCACGATCTCTGCGATTTTGTACTCGTCGGGTGAAGATGCCGCCAAAATGGTGCGCAGCTTTGGTCGTCGTCTTGCGGGCGAGCGTGGCGAAGGTGCGATGGTGTTGGCGGGGCAAGCGATTCGAGCGGTCGCTTTGGGTGTTGGCGTGACTGCGATTGTGCAAACCGCGTTGGGTGGTCTTGGCTTAGTGATCGCCGGTGTGCCTTTTGCCGCAATATTATCGGCGGTGATGCTGATGCTTTGTATCGCACAAATTGGCCCGAGCTTGGTGTTGTTTCCGGCTGTTGGTTGGATGTTTTGGCAAGGCGAGACCGGCTGGGCAATGTTCTTATTGGTTTGGAGCCTGATCGTGGTTAGTCTTGATAATTTCTTGCGACCAATGCTGATTAAGCGTGGTGCAGATTTGCCTTTATTACTGATCTTTGCCGGCGTCATCGGCGGTTTGTTGAGCTTCGGTTTGATTGGTATTTTTGTTGGGCCAGTTGCCCTGGCGGTGACCTATACGCTGGTGCAAGCCTGGATGTCTGAGTCGATTGCCAATAATGCAGACTCTTGACACTCTCCCCTTTAACGGGGAGGATTTCCTCGCATTTGGTTAAAAACGCGTAGTGCGACTTACTCGGCGTACTCTAGCGGCAAGGCCGTGGTGCACTTGATCGTTTCCATCACGAAGGCCGAGCTCACGTCGAGTAAATCAACGGTACGGATGAGTCGTTTGTAGACGCTGTCATAGCGGCTGATATCTGGCACAACAATTTTTAGCAAATAGTCAGAGTTGCCGCTCAAACGATAAATCTCAACAATCTCAGGAATGCTGGTCGCGCCCGTCACAAAACGTTGCATCCATTGCTCGTTATGCTGACTGGTACGAATGGTCACGAACGTGGTGAGCCCTAAGTTGAGCTTTTTGGCATCACAGAGGGCCACTTGCTTTTGAATGACGCCATCGTCTTGCAGCTTTTGAATGCGTCGCCAGCACGGCGTTTGAGTCAGATTAACTGCGCTCGCAACTTCAGCCAAGGATAGGCTCGCATTGGTCTGAAGCAGTTGCAAAATATCTCGGTCTTTTTTATCAAGGGCCATGAGCGTTACAAAAGAGAGTTGCATTGATAAAAGAAATTATTTTCTTTTTTATCATCATAATTTAGAAAATATTACTATTTTATCGCTATATTGACAAAAATGAGCAAGCAATTGCTCTGTCTTCTTGTCTAACATAGAGTGATGGCACACACAGCACTGACGACCCCACTGACCGCTCGCCCAAAGGCGCTGCGTTACCCTCATCCCGTTAAGTCTAGGCTCGATCAACTGCTGCCAGGGTGCTCGACTGCGCTCGCGCAGGCGTGTCGTGAGGCGCCTGATTTAGTGCCTTACCGTGTTCGTCAAGCGTTGAATCGGGCTTTGACACAGGCGCTCGTCCCAGGGGTGGTGGCAGGCTTGTTGAATCTGCCGCGTGCCGAACAAACCTACTCGCGCCATATCTTGCATGCTGACCCCCAGGGGCGCTTTACTGTCGTGGCTTTAGTTTGGGCACCGGGCCAATTTAGCCCTGTACACGCGCATTACACGTGGTGCGCTTTCCGTGTGTTGAGCGGCGTGTTAAGTGAAACCCATTACGCTTGGGATGCGGCCGCTGGGCACGCATACCCCTTTAACAGCATGGCCCGAATCGCTGGGCAAAGTGTTTGCGGCCACGCTGGGCTAGAACTGATTCATCGCTTGGGTAATGCCTCGCACGATGATCCCGAGCCTGCGGTGTCACTACATGTCTATGGCATCGATGCTGAGCGCGTTAGCACACACGTCAATCGTGTGTTGACCTCAGTGCAGCGAGTGGCCTAAAGCAAAAATATCGTTGCCAAGCCTAAAAAGATAAAGAAACCCAGCGAATCCGTTGCAAAGGTTAGCAATACCGAAGACCCCATTGCGGGGTCTTTGCCGAAGCGGGTACGCACCACGGGTACGAGCACGCCAATCGCGGCGCCAATCAGCATGTTGCAGATCATTGCAGCCATCATCACGAGTGCAATCGGAATCGAGCCTGAAATGCCCCAGGCAAATACGGCCGCAACTGCGCTGCCGACTAGACCGACCAAGAACGTCACGAGCATTTCGCGTTTGACCAACTGCCACACATTTTTTTCAGTAATACGGCCGACGGCAAGTGCACGAATGATTAAGGTCATCGTCTGATTGCCCGAATTGCCACCTATACCTGCCACAATCGACATTAAAAATGCGAGCATCACGATTGTACTGACGGTATCCTCAAAGCGTGACGCGACAAATGAGGCAATGGCTGCTGTACATAAGTTCAGTAATAGCCACGGCGCACGGTTGCGTAAAGCCATCGTGACGGGTGCGAAGATGTCTTCTTCTTGCATACCGGCGCGTGACAAGGCTTGTTCATCAGAGTCTTCGCGGATCACGTCCACGACCTCTGCGATGGTGACGCGCCCAACTAAGCGGCCTAGGTCGTCAACGACGGGTGCAGACACCAAGTCGTAGCGCTCGAAGGCGCCAGCGGCTTCAGAATCAGAGTCGAGCGGGCTGAGTGAGAGATAATCTGGGCTCATCACAGACGACACATCTATCTCTGGCTCGTTGACCAACAAAGCAGATAAGGTCAAGGTGCCAAGGAGCTTGTCTTTCCGGTCAACGACAAAAATCTGATCGGTATGATCAGGCAGCTCAGGTAGACGTCTGAGGTAGCGCAGAACCACCTCAAGGGACACGTCTTCGCGAACGCGCACCATTTCAAAATCCATGATGCTGCCAACGCTATCGTCGGGGTAGCCCATGGCTTCAATGAGGCGGGCGCGCTCTTCAATGGTGAGACCCTTTTGAACCTCGGCCACCACATCGGGCGGCAGATCAGGTGCCAGGTCCGCGAGTTCATCTGCGTCCATGTTGCCGGTGGCGGCAACCAGGTCTTGGCGATCCATTGCCTCGATCAGCGACTCACGGACCCAGTCGGCGACTTCAAGCAGAACGTCTGCATCGTGCTCTGCGCCGACGAGACGCCAGATCAAGAGGCGGTCATCGTTTGGCAGAGACTCGAGGATAAAGGCAATGTCGGCAGGATGCAGACTATTCACCAACGCTGAAAGTTCGGCCTCGTGCTGCCGATGCAACAGACCTTCGACTAAATCAGAGCGCGAATCATTTTGCTCTTGTCGGTGCACCAGATTTTCGACTAGTGCGTGGCGATGCAACACCTCTTGCACAGTCGCGAGTGCGAGCTGTGCGTCTTCGGGGTCGAGGCGACCAACCGGTGTTGTGGCGTCAGGTGTAGTCTGGGTCATGAGTCGTTGCCGGGCAAACGTACTATTGAAACCAACGTGCAAGGCTAGAACTACTAAGGGAGATCAAGCGACAAGCTTGACGAGCGCGTAACCACCCGACCCCAGTAGTATAAACAAGATCACGCCCAAGACCACGACGCGCGGGCCCGCTTTGCGTATTTGCGAAAACCGTGTCTCGATACCGAGGGCTGTCATTGCCATGGTCAGCATAAAGATGTCGAGGGTACGCAGCGCTTGAAGCATTGGTGCGGGGATAATGTGCGCCGAGTTGATCAAGGCCAACACCACGAATCCAATCGCAAACCAGGGGATTGGAAGCTTCGGTTTGGTACCTGTTGCGTCGACCGTGGTTGTGCTTGAACGCTGCAACCAAAAGCCAAGAACAAGCAGCACAGGCACCAGTAAGGCGACGCGCGTCATTTTGACGATTGTGGCAACCTCAGTGGTGGCGGCGTCAATGTTGCTTGCCGACGCGACGACTTGAGCCACTTCGTGAACGGTACCGCCCAAAAAGATCCCGAAGCTGCGTGGGTCAAGGTCGATCCAACCAAACTGAAACAGAAGAGGGTATAGAAACATTGAAATGGTGCCAAACAGAACCACCGTGGCAACGGCAATGGCACTTTTATGCGGCTCAGCTTTTAACGTAGATTCGAAAGCGAGTACTGCTGCAGCCCCGCAAATGGCGCTTCCTGCTGCTGTGAGCATGGCGGTGTCGCGATCAAGTTTAAGTAGCCGTGTACCCGCAAGCGTACCTAGGATGAGTACGCTTAAGACGATTGCGGTCGACACAATAATGCCAGGCAAGCCGACCTCGATGATTTGCTGGATGCTGATATTCAGACCATAAAACGCGACGGCAACCCGCAGAACGCGACGGGCTGTAAAGTGCACGCCGACACCCCATTCGGCAGGCATGGTACCGCGCAAAAAGTTACCGTACAGCATCCCACAGACAATACCGACTACCAACGGGCTAAAGCCCATTGCCTTGATAGTCGGTGTGGTGGCCAATTGGACGACGGCTGCTGCCAGCAAGCCGACAAACAGAACGCCATTGATTTTGTCGCGCCACGGCGATGTACTGACAAGAGTAGGCTGAGACATGCGATGAGCTTGCTGTAAAAGGTGACCAAAGGGCTGCGAATCAGGCGTGTCGAGATACTACCCTGAAATGCATGAGTCAGCGCACGGGCTTTGGCATTTGGCCGAATCGCCGCGCTGTAGAGTCAGGGCTTTTCGCTCAATTCCGGTAAAGTTGCACAATGAGCTCTCAGACATGAATACGCAAAATGCCCGAGCGGCGCAGCGAGCGCAAGTGCTTAGGTTGTTAGGCCTGCCCCACGCGTGGGCGGGTCGAGAGTCTTACACCCTGCTTGATTTGGATGACGACGGGTTGCGCTTTGTGACGCTTTGGAGCCAATGGCGCAGTGACCCCAGGCGTTGTGCGAGGCTGCATGTTGTGTTGGTGGTTCAAGCGCTTAGCTTGGCTAGTACTTTGCAGGGTCGCTTGCTCAGTGTGTTACCCGAGCACGATCATGCCCTTGCCGAACAACTTGTCAAGCAATGGCCCTTAAGTCTGCCCGGAGTGCATCGACTTGAGTTCGAAGCGCTGAACGTGACGTTGACGCTGGCGGTTGGCCCCGCAAATGTGATGCTCTCGCGCTTGACCCTTGCGGCCGAGGCAGTGATTTTGACTGAGGCGCAGTTAGCCGAGCCAGCGCTTGGACAAGGGATAGACACAGTTGGGCTGGGACGCTTGCTTCAAGCCGAGACAGTGTTGTTAGCTTGTGCAACAAGAGCGACCTGGCCTGCTTGGTTTGAAACAAGTCTGATTTTTCATGAACAAACGAATCATCAGTTAGAGGCGGGGCTCGAGCGACCCGAGCCAACCTCACCGTACTCGGTCTTGCGAGCGCGAGCGTCGCCGCGGGTACTCGTTGGTGCGGGCAGTGACACGCCTTGTTATTCGCCACCGGCGCTGCGCCACCTGGTTGTGGTTGGAGGCGGGCTTGCAGGTTTGCACGTGGCACAAGCTTTGGCACTGAGAGGCTGGCGTGTCACGGTGTTTGAAGCGAGTGTCGATCAAGCTCAGTTGCAGTCCTCGCACCTTGCGGCGGCCTTGACGCCGGTGGTTTCACGTCAAGATGATCAATACGCGCGGCTGTCGCGTGCGGGGTTTTTGCGTGCTCAGTCGCGCTGGGAGCAGGTGCCGGATGCCATCGTGACGGCTTGCGGTGCGCTTCAGTTGCAGCGGACTAGCGGGCGTATTGTCGATTTAAACAGAATCGCTGAGGGGTTGGGGTTCTCTGAGCAATTTATGCGTTCTGTGACTGCGGCACAGGCCAGTGAGTTAGCGGGCATGCCGCTGACACGTGGTGGCCTGTACTTTCCGGCGGCGTGCAGGGTGCAGCCTAAGCCTTTACTAGACAAACTCGCACGAACAGAGGGCATCACCTGCCTGAGCGCACAGGTCGCACGTATTGAGCGCGGCCTGACAAACTGGCGTGTGTTCGATCAGGAGGGCCGCGTGCTGACCGAGGCGCCACAGGTGGTGTTGGCTGCAGGGATGGCCACACAACAGCTTCTGGCGGCAAGTGGATTGCTCGCGATCGGTTCGCGTTTAGCGTCGATGTACGGGCTAGGGGGCGAACTCACCTATGTCGATCAAACCCTGCTCGCGGGCGGGCCTCGTTGCATCGTGTCGGGTGACGGTTATGTATTACCTGCTGTGCAGGGGCAATGCGTGTTGGGCGGCAGCTACCTGAATGAAGCGGTCTCACCCGAGGCTGTGGCGTTGGCAAGACAAGAGAATCTCGAGCGTGGCGCGCAATTGTTAAATATCTCATTGCCGCCCAGCGCTGATTCGCAACCCTGGTTACCAGGTTGGGGTGGACAGCGTGCCGTTGTGCCTGACCGATTTCCGGTGGTTGGGCGTGTTGCGGGCTCGGCTGGGCTCTGGGTCGCGACAGGCTATGCCTCGCGGGGGCTAAGTTGGGCCAGCTTAGTGGGCGATCTGATTGCGGCGACCCTCATGAACGAGCCTTTGCCCCTAGAAAACGATATAATTGCAAAAATTAGTAAAACTTAGCAGTTTTTCGATGAATAAAGAGTAATTTTAATGATTCATCAATGCTGCAAGCAGATGACCTGTACGTATTTCAAATACCCTTCGGTCGCTTACAAATAAGATTTAATTCGTATTTATACGGTTTGAGTTTATTAAAGTGCCTAAATCCGTCAGAATAGCGCCTTTGGTCGCTTAAACCTTTGCGCTAAACATGTATCTAGACACCCTGAAGCTAATTGAGACGCTGTCCACTAAGGCAAGCTTCGACGTGGGTGGCGGGTTCAGACTTGCTGCCGAGCCTCACGCGCCGGGCGTCTACAGAATTCGTTGTGGTCGCCCCGAGGCGCTCGCTGGTGATGTTTTGCCTGGCAGTCGTGGTCGTGCGCACGCTGAGGTGTTGTTAGCGCGCCCTGAGGCAATTGGTGAGTCGGTACTTGAACCCTTAACTGGCGAGGTTAAGGGCTGGCAACTGACTCAAGGTGACTCGACCCTTGAGCTGCAGTCAAACCCGTTTCAACTCATTTTAAAACGCCACGGTAAACCCTTGTTGGTGTTGTCTGCTGCCGGGATACAAGGCGCTGAAAACTTTTGGACGCTCGGCTTTGAGCTTCAACCAACAGAAAAAATATTTGGCTTGGGCGAAACGCATGGTGACCTCGATCGCCGTGGCGAAACAATCTTGTCCGACGACCCTGAGCACCGCGCCTTGCCTCTAGCCTGGAGCCCCAACGGATGGGGCGTCTACGTTAACTCTCTGGGCCGCGTTGAGCACGACCTTGGCTGCGAAAGTGCCGACGAATACGCGATTGCTCTTGAAGACTCTACCTTAGATTTTTTTCTGTTTGCCGGCGAGCCCGCCGAAATCCTCAACCAATATACCCAGCTCACCGGACGTGCCGGGCAGCCGGCGTTGTGGTCAATGGGGGTTTGGGTTGAACAGCCGCTAGATCACAGTGCCACGCAAACCGCCGAAATGATTGCTGATTTTCGTGCGCAACACGTTTCAGTGGATGGGGTCTTGATGTTGCCCCCCGCGGCCTGGACATACCAAGATTCAAAACTGCTTCCTGATTGGGATAGCGAGCGTTTTCCAGACCCTAAGCAAATGATGGGTGTCTTCGGCAAACACGCGGTACATCTGTGTTTGCATACGATCCCGGCGACGCTTGCCGGTACCACCAACTTCACCGAGCTTGAAGATCGGGGCTGGTTGTTGGCCAATGAACGTGGCGACGCGCATGTATTTGAGGGTGTGGTTGCCACCGGTGGAAAACCCTTCGGCTTGTTAGACCTGACCCATCGTGATGTCTTGAATATGTGGTCAGAGCGCCATCGCCATCTAGCCGAAGAAGGTGTTGGTGCAACGGCCTGTGATGTGCAATTTGATATCCCAGACTCGGTGGTTGCCCGTGGCGGTGAGACGGGTGCGGTATTACGCTCGATTTATCCCGCCCTGGCCCGCCGCGCGTTGTTTGAGGCTGCCGCTGGTCATCGCGTGCCTCCTGAAGGGGTTGTCTTTAGTTCAGATTTATTCGCAGGGGCACAGCGGCTGCTGTGGCAAAGTGCCCCTCGCGTGCCAAATACTTGGGCCGGATTGCAGCATACCCTGCGTACCGCGCTCTCGATTGGCGCGAGCGGCGTGCCGGTACAAATGCATGCCTTGGGTAATGCGCAGTCTTCTACTGATGAGATGACGCCAGAGTTGTACTTGCGTTGGCTTGCGATGGCCGTCTTCTCAGCAAACTTTGCGTTTCAGTCTAATGCGCAACTCATTCCGACAAATTTTGACGAGGCCACGCGTGCGCACGTTCAGACGTGGTTGCAGTGGCGCTACCGTTTAATCCCCTATGTCCTAGGTGCGATTGAAGATGCGGCGCGCACCGGCTTACCCGTGCAACGTTCGATGGCGTTGTCGTTTCCTGCAGACGAAGAGGCTCAGCGCTGGGATACTCAGTATATGTTGGGCCCCGCCGTCTTGGTCGCCCCAGCAATGCAGTCTGGCACAGAACTTCAGATTTATCTGCCAAAAGGCGAAGCCTGGTGGGATTTAAATACCGGTTGGCGCTACGAGGGTGGCTCGGTCTGGACAATCTCCTGTGGCTTGGGCACTATTCCGGCCTTCGGTCGAGAGGGTCATATGTTGTGCTTAGGCCCAACGGCCAAACACACTGGTGAATTTAATTCTGCGCGTATTCTTGACGAGGTCTGGATGTTCGGGATGCCCGTACATAACCCGGTCGTCATGCGCAATAAAATTCGCGTGATGCAAATGCAGGGTTCAAGTTACATCAAAGGGCTTGAAGGTTTGCGGATTTCGCCAAGCGAAGGGCTTGAAGTTAAGCGCCGCGGTGCTGAAGTGCGTATTTCGCGCGCGCGGTAAGCGACAATCGAGCTCACTGAGCAAGCGCAATAAAATTGCCTGTATCGCTCGTTGAGGTGCTTCGCCTCGATTGCGCGTCGGATGGTGCGCGATTCAGCGCATTCGCCTCAACAGTTCGTGAGGCGGTACACGTTACGCTAAATCTCTCAATTCGCGCCGCAAAATCTTACCGACATTTGATTTGGGCAACTCTGTTTTGAAGACGATCTGCTTTGGGCGTTTGTAATTTGTCAATTGCTCTTTGCAGAAAGCCAGAATCTGTTGTTCAGTTAGGGTAGGGTCCTTTTTCACCACAAATAGTTTGACGGCTTCGCCGGTATGTTCATCGGGCACACCGATTGCGGCGCACTCTAATACGCCAGGTAAGAGCGTGATTACCTCTTCAAGTTCATTCGGAAACACTTTGAACCCCGAGATCACGATCATGTCTTTTTTGCGATCGATGATTTTGACGTAGCCGTCCTGATCCATCAAACCAATATCGCCACTTTTAAAGAATCCGTCGGTGGTCATCACCTCTGCAGTGTCCTGCGGCTTGTTCCAATAACCAGCCATCACTTGCGGTCCACGAATCGCAATCTCTCCGGGCGAACCGAGCGCGACTTCACTGCCGTCGTCAGCCAGGATTCGAATCTCTGTGCTTGGAACCGGCAAACCAATATGGCCCGTATAGCGCTCGATGATGGTCGTATTCACGCACGCCACCGGAGACGTTTCTGATAAACCATAGCCTTCGACAATCGGTGTGCCAGTTAACGTTTGCCAGCGCTCGGCCACTGGTTTTTGAACCGCCATGCCACCGCCAATCGTCACCAATAAGTTAGGAAGTTTGACCTTGGCAAACTCAGGGTGGTGGTTTAACGCATTGAATAAGGTGTTGACCCCTGGGAAAATATGGATCTCAGGGTGTTGCGCTAGCAGCTTGATGAAACCCGCGATGTCTTTCGGGTTGGGCACGAGAATATTTGTGCCACCTTCGCGCAGCCCGACCATGGCGCACGAGGTGAGCGCGAAGATATGATAAAGCGGTAGTGCGCACAGAAAAACGAGCTGCTCAATCGGACGACGGCTCAGGGCAGGTGCCAGCCACGCGTCAACTTGCTCAAGGTTTGCCAGAATATTTCGGTGCAGCAGCACTGCGCCTTTTGACACCCCTGTGGTCCCTCCGGTGTACTGCAAGAAGGCAACGCTGTCATGGTTTAGTGTGACGGTTTGTGCTTGCTGCAAACTGCCTTTAAATAGAGCCTGTGCGAAGCTAAGATGACCAGGAATGTTCCACTGAGGCACGAGTTTCTTGACATGGCGCACTACAAAATCGACGATTTTTCCTTTGAGCCCAATGTGTTCGCCCAAACTTGTTACCACGACATGCTTGATTCGCGTTTTGCCCTGCAGGCTTTGAAAGATGTGCGCAAAGTTTTCTAAAACGATCAACACGCTGGAACCACTGTCGTTCAGTTGATGTTCAAGTTCGCGGGCTGTGTAAAGAGGATTGGTGTTAACAACCACGCAGCCGGCTCGCAGAGCGCCGATCATGGCAATTGGAAACTGCAAAACGTTTGGCAGCATGATGGCGACTCTTGCGCCGGGCTCTAACCCAAGTGTTTGCAGGTAATTCGCAAAGTTGCGAGATTGCAGATCAAGTTGGGCGAAGGTCAACGCCTTGCCCATGTAAAGGTAAGCGTTGCGTTGGGCAAAGCGTCGAAACGAATCTTCAAATAGGGCGACGAGTGAGGCGTGCGCAGAAATATCAATGTTTTCTGGCACGCCCTTTGGGTAATGTTTGAGCCAAGGCTTGTTGTTCTGGGTCGATTCGGTCATGCGTGTCCTTTAGCCTTGGCAGGCTCTGAAAAAGTATGTAGCAGTAGCAATATAGTCTTGGTCGCTCGGTAAGCACCATTGGCGTTTTAACTAGTTGACGAAATTCAAATATTATAAAAAATACGAACGATCGTGCTATTATTGCTTGAAATCTTGAAATCTTGATATGCTATTTTTGATTGACTTCATGGGTGATCGTTTTGACTCAGGCCTCTATGACTGATCTTGCAAGTGTGACTGCGGCGCAGTCCGTCGCACCGGCGCGGTCAAAGGGTGCGCTGACCAAGGCAGTGATTGTCGATCAAGCCTTAAAAATTGCAAGCCATCAGGGCCTCGAGGGCTTAACTGTCGGCCTCTTGGCAGAAGCACTCGCCATGAGCAAAAGTGGTGTGTTCGCCCATTTTGGTTCGCGTGAAGAGCTTCAGCTCGCGGTGGTGCGAGAGTATTACCGTCGTTTTGAGGCACAGGTCTTTCAACCTGCGCTTCAAGAGCCCAAAGGGCTTGCACGCTTGCAAAAGATGATCAACCTTTGGGTGCAGACGAGCATCCAAGAACTTAGCGCTGGCTGCATCTTTATTTCGGGCGCCGTTGAGTTTGATGACCGGCCGGGCCCCGTGCGTGATGAACTGGTGCGCAGTGTGCAAACTTGGCGCGCTGCGCTCAGGCGTGCGATCGAGCAGGCCGTTGAAGTCGGCGATCTTAAAAAAGACTGTACGCCCGAGGCAATACTGTTTCAAATTTACAGCTATGTACAAGGGCTGCACCACGACGCACGGTTTTTACAAATTTCTCGAAGCGTTGATATTGCAACGCAATCGATCCAACAGACCATAGATCAAAACAGGAGTCTTCGTGCCTAGTTACACCGCACCACTAAGAGATATGCAGTTTGTCATGCACGAGGTTTTGGGCGTCACAGACGTCTTTAAGTCTTTACCCGTACACAAAGAGATTGACCAAGATACGATCAATCAAATCCTTGAGCAGGCCGCCAAGTTCGCAAAAGAAGTGGTGCAACCTCTGAACCAAAACGGCGACAGGCAAGGCTGCACACGTCACGCAGACGGAGCCGTGACGACGCCTGATGGGTTCAAGCAAGCGTACGAGCAGTATGTTCAGGCTGGATGGCCCTCGTTGGCGTGCAGCCCCGAACACGGCGGTCAGGGGTTGCCAGTGCTCTTAAATACTGCGCTCTACGAAATGCTGAATTCGGCGAATCAGGCTTGGACGATGTACCCCGGGCTCTCTCACGGCGCCTACGAGTGTTTGCAAGCCCATGGCACAGCAGAGCAAAAAGCCTTGTACCTAGAAAAACTAGTCTCAGGCGAGTGGCTTGGCACCATGTGCCTGACTGAGCCGCAATGCGGTACCGATCTAGGCATACTCAAAACGAAAGCCGAGCCGCAAACCGACGGTAGCTATGCCATCACCGGTACCAAAATATTTATTTCAAGTGGCGAGCATGACTTAGGCAAAAACATTATCCATCTTGTGTTGGCGCGCTTGCCCGATGCGCCTGCTGGCACAAAAGGGATTTCGCTCTTTGTGGTGCCAAAGTATTTGCCCAATGCTGCTGGCGAGATCCATGACAACAATAAAAACACACTAAGTTGCGGTTCGCTTGAAGACAAAATGGGCATCCACGGTAACGCAACTTGCGTGATGAACTTTGACGGCGCGCGTGGCACCTTGGTCGGCGAGCCCCACAAAGGCTTGCGTGCCATGTTCATCATGATGAATGCCGCGCGCTTAGGCGTGGGGATGCAAAGCGTTGGCCTAACGGAGGTTGCGTACCAAAACTCAGCTGCGTATGCAAAAGAGCGTCTGCAAATGCGTAGCCTGAAAGGCGCCCAGGCCCCCGATAAAGTGGCAGACCCTATTATTGTGCATCCAGATGTACGGCGAATGCTGTTGACGCAGCGCGCCTATGCTGAGGGCGCGCGCGCCTTTGCTTATTGGATTGCTTTGATGATTGATATCGAGCAAAACCATCCCGATTCAGACGAGCGCGCGGCTCACGGCGACTTAGTGACTTTGTTGACTCCAATCGTCAAGGCCTTTATCACCGACAACGCCTTTGAAGCCACCAATGAAGGTTTGCAAGTGTTTGGTGGGCACGGTTATATCGCTGACTGGGGGATGGAACAATTTGTGCGCGACTCGCGTATCAATATGATCTACGAGGGTACCAACACCATTCAGTCACTTGATTTGTTAGGTCGTAAGGTCTTGTCGGATGTGGGAGTGAAGCTCAAAAAATTTGGCAAAATGATTGAAGCCTTTATAGAAGCTGAAGGCGTACGCAAAGAAATGGCAGAGTTCATCGACCCGCTCGCAGAGTTGGCCAAGCAAGCCGAAAAGCTAACCAAAGAAATCGGTGTCAAGGCGATGTTTAACCATAACGAAGTCGGCGCCGCTGCCGTGCCGTATTTGCGTGTCTTGGGCCATCTTGTTTACGCCTATTTGTTTGCACGAATGGCGAAAGTGGCGCTTGCAAACAAAAAAAGTGGCGATACGTTTTACGAGGCCAAGTTGGCGACAGCACGTTTTTATTTCGCGCGGATGTTGCCCGAGGCAGCCTATCAAGCGCAATTGGCACGTTCGGGTGAGGCAACTCTGATGAGCCTCGATGCCGCGCTGTTTTAGCCAAGTCAATGTCATGAACTAGTGCTTATGATCGATCTAAACGACGGTGCTCAGCCGGTGCATTGCAGTGTTGAGCCCTTGAACTTCATAAACTCGTGCAGCAAAAAGGATGTTCTCCATGCAAGTGAATCGACCAATACGTAAAGTGGCAGTTTTAGGCGCCGGGGTCATGGGGGCGCAAATCGCCGCCCATTGCGTCAACGTGGGCGTGCCTGTGATTTTATTTGACCTGGCAGCCCCTTTAACAAAAGAGGGCAAGCCACAACATAACAATACGATCGCGCTTAAGGCGATCGATAACTTAAAAAAATTAAGCCCTGCGCCTCTGACCGTTTCTGGCAACGCTGACTTGATTCAGGCTGCTAATTACGAAGATGACCTCGCGCGTTTAGCCGAGTGCGATTTGGTCATAGAGGCCATCGCCGAGCGCTTAGACTGGAAGCACGCGCTGTATGAGAAAGTGGCGCCACACCTTGCTGCGCACACGATTTTTGCAACCAATACTTCGGGCCTGTCAATTACCGAATTGTCGGCGGGCTTCTCGGGGGATTTGAAAAAACGCTTTTGCGGCGTACATTTTTTTAACCCGCCGCGCTACATGCACTTGCTTGAATTAATCCCACTACCGGCGACCGATCCCGTGATCCTGGATCAGCTCGAAACCTTTATGACATCGACCATGGGCAAGGGGGTCGTTCGCGCGAAAGATACGCCTAACTTTGTTGGCAATCGCGTTGGTGTGTTTGCAATTTTGGCAGTCTTTGCCGAGGCTGAAAAATACAAGTTAGGTTTTGATGTGGTCGACGTCCTGACGGGCAGCAAGCTTGGACGCGCCAAGTCGGCGACCTTTCGCACCAGCGATGTGGTCGGGCTCGATACCTTGGCCAATGTGATTCGCACAATGGAAAATGGCCTCAAGCAAGATCCCTTTGCTGCGCTGTTTAAGGTGCCCGACGTTCTTGCGTCCTTAATTTCGTTAGGCCGCTTAGGTCAGAAGACCAAGGCGGGTTTCTTTAAAAAAGAAGGCAAAGCTGTCTTGGTGCTGAATCCAATTACCAAAGAGTATGAGCCATCTACCGCAACGATTGCGCCACTCGTTGATCGGATACTCAAAAAACCGGTGGCCGAGCGTTTCGCCTTGTTGCGTGAAACCGATGACCCACAGGCGCAGTTTTTATGGGCTATTTTTCGGGATATCTTCCACTATATTGCCGTGCATCTAGAGTCGATTGCTGATTCGGCTCGCGAAATTGATTTTGCGATGCGCTGGGGTTACGGCTGGACGCGCGGCCCCTTTGAAGACTGGCAAGATGCTGGCTGGTCGCAAGTGGCGCAGTGGGTCAAAGACGATATTGAACAAGGTAAGGCCTTGAGCACAGCGCCCTTGCCAGAGTGGGTCTTTGCAGGCCCAGTAGCACAGCGCCAGGCAGTTCATACGCCAGAGGGTTCTTGGTCAGCTCAACAAAAAACCTATTTGCCGCGTTCAAACTTGCCGGTTTATCAAAAACAAGTATTCAGAGCACCCTTGCTTGGAGACGGTTCGCCCAATCCCCGTCAGGCAGGTCAAACTATTTTTGAAAATACTGACTTACGCGCATGGGTCGATGCCGCACAACCTGAGGTGTTGGTAGTGTCGTTTCGCTCAAAGATGAACACCTTCAGTTCAGATGTTTTGAACGGGATCCAGCAAGCCATTGACTTGGCTGAACAGCAATACGCGGGTGTCGTCATTTGGCAGACGAGCTCGTTACAGTCGGGCGTGCCGGGCGGCCCATTTTCGGCTGGGGCCAATTTAGAGGCGGCCATGCCTTTGGTGATGAAAGGTGGCCCGCAAGGGGTCGAGCCCTTTGTTCAATTGTTTCAAGACACGATGATGCGCGTCAAG
>JARXAG010000068.1 GCA_029866055.1 Burkholderiaceae bacterium | reverse complement strand
GATCTCACAGAGCTACCAGCGCTCAAACGCGTCATCCTTCACGCGACAAGCGACGACCGAAGTCAACCTGCTAAAAACGATCGCACATCTCAGTACTCGATACCGCTTAAAAAGCTGCTCAGGCAGGAGTCTGCTCTCGATGCATTACGAGTCGCATTCGCAACGCCAACCGGGCTCGCACACATATCACTTGCGCAGGCCTGTGCGACAAGCACGCTATCCCTTGCAGAGCAAACCGTTACCGTAGAAGATATTTTATTGATTTGCTACACCTCGGGCACCACTGGCAAACCAAAGGGCGTGATGCATAACCATCGCGTACTCAAACAAGCTACGCGAGTGGGCTTAGCGCTTGATCTTAAGCCTGGCGGACGCATGCTCGGACACATGCCGCTTTATCATGTGGCTGGTCTGTATATGGGCTTTGTACCCGCGCTCACTCTGGGTGCGTGCTTTGTCAACATGCCTCAGTGGGATACAGGCCGCGCACTTGAACTACTTGAACAAGAACGCATCACCGCGTTTGGTGGCATCCCCACTCACTTTGTTGATCTGGTTAACCATCCCACAGTGGGGCAGCGTAATTTATCGTCGATTGAAAACGCCTGGATTGGCGGATCGCCCGTGATGCAAGCCACCTTTGAGAACTTCCAAAGAACCCTCGGTCTGAAACAACTCATGTCAACGTATGGCATGACTGAAAACACAATTTCTACCAGTTTTAATCGCCTGACTGACCCCCTTGAGGTCTGTTGCCAAAATCGCGCACCGATTCTTGGACCAAGCGAAGTCAAAATCATTGACCCCGTCAGTGGCAGTGAGCAACCACGCGGAGATGTCGGTGAAATCTGGTGCCGTGGCGAGACGGTCATGTTGGGCTATTACAAAAATCCCGAGGCAACGCAAGCCACAATCACACCCGAGGGATGGCTAAAAACCGGAGACCTTGGACGCTTTGACAGCGAAGGCTTTTTATCCGTGACTGGTCGTTTAAAAGAGATGTACAAAACCGGCGGAACAAATGTATACCCCGCCGAGATTGAACAGCTTCTCATCCAACACCCTGCGATTGCGCTAGTTGCCATTGTCGGCGTGCCGGATCTGCGCTTAGACGAGGTTGGCTTCGCCTTTGTCCAAACACATCCTAACCAGCAAATCACGCACGCCGAATTGCGGGCCTTCTGCAAAGGCAAACTTGCCGATTACAAGGTTCCACGCTACTTGAAAATCTTGGCGGCGATCCCACGCACGACTACCGGAAAGATTCAACGGTCGGCCTTGCTCGAACTCGCAAGCACAGAACTTGCGTTAGCCGCTCAGTCAGCGCCTGGGTAAACGTCAGCACCGTACACCCGACGCACCTCTTTAAGAAGTTCTCCACGTGGTGGCGCGTACGTCATATGCTTACTCGTAAAGTTACCGGTTAGGCGTTGGATTTTCACAGCAGTTTCGCCCATCTTGGTCAGTGCAACGGTACCGTTCAAAATGGGTACACCATCGATCTCGTGAATATTGGCGTGTGCCAGCATTGCCATCACGACGCCGCCCGCCGCAATAATCACCTCTGCGCCTTTCTCAATACCTCGCCGTGCCGCCTGACGAAACTCGTCAAAAATCGCCTCGCGAGCCGCAGCATGTTCTGGCGCGTCTGAAAACCCAGCCGCAAGATCAGTCAAATTGTGAATCTTCATCGCTTCATACGAAGCCATCCTGGGATAAAACCCATAGCGATGAACATTTTCTAAGACCCGTGGTGTGAATTTTGGATTAACCGTCACCAGTGTGTACAGCGAACCCATCATGCAGGCGATGCTTAAGGTCGATTCGCATAAACCCAATACTGGAATCGTCAGTAACTCTCGTAATTCTCGAATTCCCGGGTCAACGATGTTGCCTAATAAAAATCCGTCATAACCCTCTTTTTGCGCCTTGAGTCCGTTAGCGATAACCTCGCCAACATCAACGTATTCAGGGTAGCGGTACTGATCGGCAAAGCCACCACCACGCGTTAAGCCGTGCACCTCGATGGCTATGCCCGGATCGGCTGCATGGCTGATCTGCTGCTTAAGCGCCGAGCCATACTGACCGAAGGCATCAAATCTCGAAAAGCTTTGGTACCAGAGTCGCATGTTGATTTCCTTGTTGCTTCTGCTCTTGCCACAGACTAAGTTGGTTGCTTAGCCACACTAGGCAAAGTCGTGATCTTGCCTAACCAAGGCATCGCTGAGTCGCACCAAATCTGTTTTTGCGGCACGAGTTGCTGCCGTTGGTCTAAGGCCCCCACTCGTAAGCCGAATACCTTTTGATCGAC
This sequence comes from Burkholderiaceae bacterium, assembly GCA_029866055.1. Lineage (GTDB taxonomy): Bacteria > Pseudomonadota > Gammaproteobacteria > Burkholderiales > Burkholderiaceae_B > Zwartia. Next base: position 2,806 of record JARXAG010000068.1, on the reverse strand, counting down.
CTCTGTCGTGGCATAAATCGAGGTGCCGCAGTGACCGCAAAAGGCCTGCAAGCGCTTCGCGCCGCTCTCGGCCGTTTTCACATACGTCTTGGGCTCACCCGCTAACATCTTGAAATTCTCTTTCTTTGCGGGAACGTTCACTCTGAAGGAGGACCCAGTGATTTTTTGACAGTCGGTGCAATGGCAAATTGCCACTGCCGCTAGGTCAATCTCTGCTTCATAACGAATTTGCCCGCAATGACAGGCTCCGGTGACATGCATCACTCTATCCTTGTGTTGTTGAATCCATCAAAATGCGGCGGCGCAACAAACCTTGAGTCGCAGCATACCGTCGGCGCTAGCGTACAACATTTCGATTGAATACCTGAATGTGTTGCAAAAAGAGCAGCCCCCTGCATAGAATCCATAACAAATCAGTGCGCTCAAGTGAATCAGAAGGCTAATCAATGAATACGGCAGCAGCAAAGGCAGCAAACTCGGCAAGCCCTCCCACGGCACAGGCGGCTGCGATACCAGTTCTTGTATCACTCAGCTTCTGTCATTTTTTAAATGACTTGATTCAGTCTCTCATCCCAGCCTTATACCCGCTCTTCAAAGACGAGTTCAGTCTAGACTTTACGCAAATTGGGATCATCACCCTCGCCTTTCAACTCACCGCTTCACTGTTGCAACCAACCGTCGGCTATTACACCGACAAAAATCCCAAGCCTTTTTCGTTAGCGATCGGCATGGGCTCAACACTCGTCGGTTTGCTGCTGCTATCGGTTGCACCAAGCTACGCAATCATTTTGGTTGCTGCAGGCCTGATTGGTACAGGGTCTGCCGTCTTTCATCCCGAAGCCTCACGCGTCGCGCGTATGGCCTCTGGCGGAAAATTCGGCTCTGCACAAGCATTCTTTCAGGTGGGCGGCAATATGGGGCAAGCAGTCGGCCCGCTACTCGCCGCGTTTATCGTGCTACCACATGGCCAAGGAGCCATCGCTTGGGTCTCAGCGGCTGCACTGATCGCAATTGTTTTCTTAACTCGCATCGGCAAATGGTACGGCGCCCATATACAACCGAGTCAAAAATCAGGGGCTGCAAATTCTAATCCCGCGTCAGACTTACCGCGCGGACGCATGCTCTTTCTCATCACCATCTTGATGATCTTGCTGTTCTCAAAAAACGTCTACAGCTCAAGCCTCACCTCGTTCTTCACCTTCTACCTCATCGAGCGCTTTGATTTGCCGGTGCAAGCCGCTCAGGTGCAATTGTTTGTTTTCATGGCCGCCATCGCGGTTGGCACTCTGCTAGGTGGTGCGCTCACAGATCGCCTAGGCCGTCGACCCATGATCTGGATTTCGATCTTGGGCGCACTCCCCTTTACGCTCGCCCTACCCTTTGCCGATGTTTTCTGGACTGGCGTCTTAACAATCATTATCGGCTTGCTGATGGCCTCGGCTTTTCCGGCGATTTTGGTTTTTGCCCACGAAGTCATGCCTGGTCGGGTCGGCTTTGTATCGGGGATGTTTTTTGGCTTTGCGTTCGGCCTAGGGGGCGTGGGCGCAGCGCTAATGGGTTGGCTCGCTGATCTTTACGGGATTAGTTTCGTTTATCAGTTGTGCTCATTCTTACCAATCCTTGGGCTGGTCGCCTGGTTTTTGCCTGACATGGCGGCTGAACGACGCAAGTACCTTCCGGTCACCGCGTAGACAAGGCCATCATTTTTGCCTATGTGCTCGAAAATTTGAAACTACGTATTCTTTTCTCTTAAAAACAAACAATTCTCTACCGACACCACACTTAATGTTTTGAGTGTGATGTCACCTTTACCTCGAGATCAATCATGAATCCACGCACCGCAAAACTCAGAGAACTCATCGCCGCGGGCGGCCCGGGCATTGTCCCCGGCGCAACCGATTGCTTCACCGCAAAGTTAATTGAGCAAGCTGGTTTTCCAGCTGTGTATGTCACGGGTGGTGGCACCGCAAACACGTATTTAGGTGGGCCTGACATCGGGCTGATCACGCTCAACGAGCTTGCCAGCCAGGTCGAAAGGATTTCTGATGCGGTCTCTGTGCCTGTCATCGCTGACTGCGACACCGGCTTTGGTGGCGTGGCGAACGTCAAGCGCACGATCAAGCTGTACGAGCGCATTGGCGCGGCAGGCCTGCACATCGAAGATCAGGTGTTTCCAAAACGCTGCGGACACTTCGAGGGTAAGTCAGTCGCACCCGTCGAAGAAATGCTGTATCGCTTGCAGGCCGCCCTAGATGCGCGCACCGACCCGAACTTTGTCATCATTGCCCGCACAGATGCACGCGGCCCTGAAGGCCTAGACAAAGCGATCGAACGCGCGCATGCCTACCGTGAAATTGGTGCCGATATGGTGTTTGTTGAAGCGCCTAACAGCCTTGAAGAATTGCAGCGCATCAGCAAAGAGTTCAAAGGGACTCCGATGGTCGCCAATATGATCGAGCGCAGCCGTACACCACTCGTGCCAGAAAAAGAATTACTGGCGATGGGCTACAACGTGATTCTGTACGCCAACGCTGCCTTGTACTTGGGTTCGTTTGCCATCAGGCAAGGCCTAGAAGTCTTGCGCAGAGAAGGCACCAGCGAAAGCATGCTTGACCGGATGACGTCTTTTCAAGAGCGGCAAAAACTAGTCGGGCTCGACAAACTAGACGCTGCTGAGCGCGACTTGGTGGCACGGGTGGATGCACGTCGTACAAAATAACGCCAACCTCGCAAGTGACAAGTGACCGACACCTGCTTGGGTCACCTAGTGTGTGATCGGTGACTCATTCTTGCGATGGGCACCGTT
>JARXAG010000029.1 GCA_029866055.1 Burkholderiaceae bacterium | reverse complement strand
AATGCCACGATCATTGTGACGGGTTTATTCGGATAGCTGCCGGCCGTGGCCTGCGCAGCTGCCGGGCTTGTTTGCTGGGCGATGGTCGCGCTTGTAAAACAAAAGGCGGTAATACACAGAGCGAGTTTAAGTTTTTTCATAATTGTCTCTAAAAAGCTTTGTTGAACGACACAACGTTATCTTCTGTCTTGAGTCCTACCAAGCGACACTAGTTTTTTTCTAAGTGCAACTGTGTTCGCTTACACCCGCAAGCGTTACGCCATTTGCGTTTGTAAAAATTTCTTGGCAGTGTCTTGATCAAGCAAGGGATACACATCCATATGCGCAGGAACAATATCACCCCATTCGTTCATTAAACGATGCAAGGTTTCAGTTGAGTCGACATCAAACAGCGCGACTGCGCCACGGCCAACCCGCGCGTGCACCGAGACTGCTAGGCCCGACTCAAGCAAAGGATTCATCCAATCCCAGTAACTGTGGCGCGTGCTCGCCATTGAGGTTGGTTTTTCGGGGCGAGGGGTGCTAATGACTAAAAACAGCATGGGGGTCTCCGGGGCGACAGCGCCTAGTTTTTTGTTTAAACAGTTCAGGTAAGCGTAGCTGCGCTAGCACGCAGCAGCGCGCTTAGTCTACTGTATTTTTTTGCAATGACGAGATTGTCGTGCCCTATGCAGGATGCTGTGATTTCCAGTGTCTCGCGATATCAATGCGACGACATACCCACACGCGATCGTGTTTGGCGACATGGTCTAAAAATCGCTGTAGCGCAATGAAACGACCAGGGCGTCCTAGTATGCGGCAGTGCATGCCGACCGACATCATTTTTGGGGTCTCATTGCCCTCGGCATACAGCACGTCAAAGGTGTCGCGCAAGTATTCAAAAAAGTGCTGCGCAGTATTAAAACCTTGTGGCGTGGCAAACCGCATATCGTTTGAATCGAGCGTATAAGGAACAATCAATTGATTGATCGTCGTACCATCCGATTTAGTCACCGGTGTGTAAAACGGTAAGTCGTCACCATAGTTGTCGCTGTCGTACTCAAAGCCACCGTGATCGGCCACGAGGCGCCGTGTATTGGGGCTGTCGCGTCCGGTGTACCAGCCCAGTGGCCATTGGCCTTTTGTGATCTCTTTAAGCATGACGGTTGCGGCTTGCATGTGCTCGCGCTCGGTCGCTTCATCCATGCCTTGGTAGTGCAGCCAGCGCAAGCCATGCGAGGCGATTTCGTGTTGTTGTTCAAGTAAGGCTGCGGTGAGTTCGGGGTGACGTTTTAACGCGAGGGTGACACCAAAGACGGTAAGCGGTAGTTTGCGGCGTTCAAATTCGCGCAAGATGCGCCAGGCGCCCGCGCGTGAACCGTATTCGTAGATGGATTCCATGCTCATGTGGCGTGCTGGGTAGCTTTCAGCTCCGACGATTTCAGACAAAAACCGCTCTGAACCCGCGTCGCCGTCGAGCACGGTGTTTTCAGCACCTTCTTCGTAATTCAGTACAAACTGAAGGGCGATTTTAGCTTTGCCGGGCCAATTGGCTTGCGGCGGTTGCGCACCGTAGCCAACGAGGTCGCGTGGGTAATGTGCAGAGTAGGCGGGCTGGGCGAAGGGGTTGGGCATGGTGGTTTTGTTAAACAAAGTGAAAAGGCAAGTTAAAGAAAATTTTTAAGATCATGACAGCACCGGCTAATAATCGTCAATGATTCTTTACGATTAGCATAAACTGCCATGAACTTTGTCTCAAGAGGCGCACGATGACACAGTATCTTGTGTGTTTTTTACTTTCATGTCTAGGGATTGGTATGACTGACAGTGCCCACGCGCAAAGTCTGCCTGCGGGCTTTGTCTATGTTGATCAAATGGTGCCTGACATTCGCACCGAGTTGAGTTATCGACTGACTGACAATTTTGTCGGCGCAACCGTCGATGGGTACGCTGGTGCGCGTGCGATGTTGACGCAACAGGCGGCACAAGCGTTGGGGCTTGCTCAAGCAGAGCTGCGGTCGCAAGGGCTTGGCTTGCTGATCTTTGATGCCTATCGGCCGCAGCGCGCTGTCAATCATTTTGCACGTTGGGCGAAAGACTTGTCTGATACTGCGATGAAGCAGCGCTATTACCCAGAGGTTGAAAAAACTGAGTTGTTTTCGCAAGGCTATATTGCGGCACGCTCAGGCCACAGCCGTGGCAGTACGGTTGACCTGACGCTGGTGAGTCTGTCGCCACCCTTTCAACAATTGGATATGGGCACAGTATTTGATTTTTTTAGCCCAAAGTCTTGGCTAGGTGCAACAGGCTTAACGGCGATGCAAGAGCAAAACCGTGCCTTGCTTCAGCGCACCATGAAGAAGTATGGTTTTACCCCTTACAGTAAAGAGTGGTGGCACTTCACGCTTGAGCCCGAGCCGTTTCCAGACACATACTTTGATTTTGAAATTCGCGATGATTTGAGTGCGCGGTAGTTAAAGTTGCGTTGTCGTTTGCGGTTCAAGGTGGCGAAGCTTTATTTAGTCAGTCACGCTTATCGATTCAATTAACCGCAGTATCGTCAATGAATATTAAACTATACTTAGCTATGGTTACATAAGTGTCTCTTGGTGCGTGTAAAGAGACTCCGCCCGCGGCGTACCAGTACCTCATCCGAACTGACTTTCTATTTACTGAACCACAGTGATCGTGAGAGAAAAACTTAGAACTACCTGTGTAAAATCCTTACCTAATCGAGAACAATTTATTTGTCGCTAGTCTGACACACAAAAAGGGCAGACTGGCTAGATGAAAAGTGATGAACTGCCCAACCCCTAGATAAGGTCTGATCTAAATGGCTGGTCCTATGCTTGTTAGCGGTAATCCGCAAAATTACAGCGCTATTGGTGAGGCTGGGCAACCCATTTACTCGGTCGCGTTTCAGCTCAGAGAAGCGGTGCGACTAAAAGCCGGTGCTGACGTGGCGAATTGTCTCGCGACACCGCAACGCAACGAACAAGGAAACGTAATCGACTGGTATGCGCCTGAGCATGGCGATGTCATACCTTGGTCTGCAGCCACACCTGAAGAGCGCGAGCACGCTCTGATCATGCTAGACGCTGCACAACGCAAAATCGACGAGGCAGTGCGCCTGCTAAAAAGCACCGAGCCGCGTACCGAGCAAGCGCTTCGCGAAAAGAAAACAGTGCTGCCACTGCTGGATAAAGTTTTTATTTTTCCAGACCCGAATTTTATTTTTTTGGTGAACGGAAAACCGGTCGTCACGTTTTGGGGGTTTCATGCGCAGGGCGTAAGCCTCCCGTCCGATCCCTTTGTCAGCCTGCGACCCGTTGTGCCAGCCCCAGTTGCCGCCCAACCTGTTTTGCCAGAAGAGCGCCGCGCCTGGTGGTGGTGGCTGCTGCTTTTGCTATTGCTCTTGCTGCTTTTGTTGTTCGTGTTGCGCAGCTGTGGCGCACCGCCTTGGCTGTTGCAGGCGGTTCCAGTGCTAGAGCACCTTCAACCTGCTCCTGACAATGCAGTTGCGCCCCAAAGCTCAGTAGGTGTGCCAGTCACACCCATCGGCCCAACAGCCAAGCCAGAGGCGTTGCCTGAGCAACGCGTGGTGGTGCCAGGTCTTGTTGGCGGTCAAACAGATAGCACCACCATTATTACCAATGGTGGATCAACCTCGAACACCGGCGTTGTGCCAACCCCAGCAATCGTTGACTCAGTCAGCACGTTGACAGAGCAGCGCCCCAACGCTTCTGTTGTTCCAGGTGCTACGGGCGCGGCGCCTGTGACGAACACTCCAGAGCCGTTAACCACGCCACCAAACTTGCCTCTTACAACTGGGCGCGAGACTGAAAACGCTCAACCTCAGTTGAACGCGACAACGCCGTCACCCAATGGCGCCAATAACCCAAACATCGCGCCGGCTATTCCGAATGCCGCGACGCCTAACGCTAATAGCCAAACGCCGGGTCCTGGCACGAGTGGGCCACTTGGCAACCCGATGTTGATCCCTGATTCTGCACTCAATAGTGGATCGACTCGTTTTCTTGAGGGCTCGTGGAGTGCGGGGGCCGGCATACAAGACGCCGCGACCGGCAAACCTGTGCGCCTTGAATATGACTTTAGTCAGGGCAATGGGCAAGGGCGCGTCACGGTGAAACGGGGCGACGGCGTGCAGTGTACGGGATCAGTCGGTGCACAGATGCAGGGCCGTACCGTGCAGATCAATGATCGCGGTACTGCGAAGTGCAGCGATGGCAGCACCATGGCGTTACCTAAGGTCACTTGCACGCCAGGCGCGGGCAATCAGGCTGCCTGTCAAGGCCAGTACGATAACGGTACCTCTTTCCCTGTGTCGATGCGACACGCCCCTAAATAGCAGGACCTCATTTCATGCTTGCAGATATCAATGCGTTCGAAGAACAGACCACGCTTATTATGGGGAGCGGTGTTCAATTTCTGGATTTTGCGGCGACCTTTGTCATTAAAGGTCAATCTGGTGAATTTGCAAGAATGGGGGATGCTGGCCCCTTAGCAAGGCTGCAAGAAGATGAGCGTACTGGCAAGTTGCATTTTTCGTTTGACGATAAGAAGCAAGCGGTCGTATCGACCGTAGATGTGAGCCTGGATCAATCACTGCGTTTGCTGATTGATACGTGGTTGCCTGTGCCGTACTTTAGGTATAGCCCTCCAGCCCGTTTTGAAGAAGGCCCCTCGAACTGGGCGCGCGTGCGCATTACAGAAGTTTGGCCCGGCCTTGATCCTACCGGCAACACACACCGTATTACCTTTGCGTTTGACACCAAGGTGATAGAGGGTCGCAGTGATACGGCCTACATGGGCCCTTCAACTGACGATATCAAAGCTGGGACGAGCTTTGCTTTTGCCCATCGCTCACACGAAATGGGTTGGTTTCTTGATCAGCAATGGCTAAATCTTTGGTTGCAAGAGGTGTTTAGCGAGCTTGCTAAGCCTCGGTTAAAGCGCGACGCCGAAGACATTCGTGTTGAGACCGCTAAATTGCATCATCAGGCCCACTATCTCAATATCCTGCATTTACTTGGTACCCAATTAGCGTTGCCCGAGATTAAAGTGATCTCTAACGAACGTAACGATTTGTACAAACCGATTCAAGTCGATATGGTGCTTGATGTTGGTAATTCACGTACCTGTGGCATCCTGATTGAAGACCATCCGCAAGAAAATGATGGTTTAAGACGCCGTTACGAGCTTGAGCTGCGAGACCTGTCTCATCCTGAGCGCGTGTATCGCGAGGCTTTTGAGAGTCGAATTGAATTTGCGCAGGCGTCGTTTGGTAAAGATCATTTTTCGGTGCAAAGTGGCCGCAACGATGCTTTCTTGTGGCCTACGATTGCCCGTATCGGCCACGAAGCCGCTGGCCTAGCTAGCTTACGCCGTGGCACCGAAGGCGCGACAGGCTTATCAAGCCCCAAGCGGTATTTGTGGGATCAGGATAGCTTTGAACCTGGCTGGCGCTTCAACACGTCGAATGCTAAAACTGAAGTCGAACCCCACGCAACGGCAGCCCCTGTTTCGCGCCTGATCAATGAAATGGGCGAGGCTCTTTACACACTCGATCCGTTTGATCGTATGCCGGTGTTTCATCCGCATTACTCGCGCAGTTCATTGATGACGTTTATGTTGTCTGAGGTGCTTGCACAGGCACTGGCTCAGATCAACAGCCCCGCGCAGCGGTTGCGACAAAGTCATGCCCGAGTGCCACGTCATCTGCGTTCGATTATTTTGACTGTGCCCCCTGCGATGCCACAACCCGAACGCAAGATTTTTGAACAGCGTATGCGCCAGGCGATTGGGTTGATTTGGAAGAGCATGGGTTGGCATCCTGAAGATGCGGGTATCGACACTGAAGAAGACCGTCGTCTCGCGTTTCCACCTTTTCCTGAGGTGCATGTGCAGTGGGATGAGGCGACCTGTGGACAGGTGGTCTACTTGTTTAGTGAAACCCAGAATAACTTTGGTGGTCGACCTGAAGAGTTTTTTCAGGCCTTGGCGCGCCCAGATCAGCCCCCTCGTGCTGGTTCGACCGATCCGTATATTTCAATCGCCTCGATTGACATCGGTGGCGGCACAACCGATCTGGTGATTAACGAATACTTTTTGGATAAAGGCGAGGGCAATGCTGGGCGCGACGTGGGAGGCGGAGCTTACATTCTGCCCGAGCAGCGTTTTCGCGATGGTTTTAAAATCGCCGGTGATGACATCGTACTTGATGTGATTCGGGCAGTTGTGTTGCCGTCGATCGGCAATGCTTTTAAAGCAGCAGGTGTTGCAGAGCCCGAGGCACTCGTTTCGAAGTTAATGGGCAGTGAGTCGCTTGATGCGCAGATCGCGGTGCTGAGGCAACAATTTACGTTGCAGGTGTTGTATCCCGTCGCCTTGAGTGTGATCAAAGAATACGAAAGATACGACCCTCTCGAACCCGGCAACTTAGGCTCTAGGCTTGTATCCGAGTTGCTCAGCGAGGTGGGGCATCCGACCACTGACGTATTGGATTACCTCAATACAGCAGTGCAACGCGCCGGCGGCACGCAGGCGATTGGCTTCAGTATCATGGATGTTGGGATACAGATTAATTTGCGCCGCTTACACGAGCTGTTTTTGCGCGGCGAAATGAACATCTGTAAGACCTTGAAAGCGATGTCTGAAGTGGTTTATGCCTACCAGCCCGATGTCTTGCTGTTAACGGGTCGCCCTTCGCTCATGCCTGGAGTCTTGGCATATGTGCGCTCATTGCTGGCCTTACCAGCGGGGCGCATTTTACCGATGCACCAATACAAAACAGGCCCTTGGTATCCCTTTCATAAAAATGGTCGCATCGACGACCCCAAGAGCACGGCAGTTGTTGGTGCCATGCTTTGTTTATTGAGTCGTAGCCTGCGCCTGCCGAATTTCTTTTTCAGATCAGCAGCGTTTAAACCCTACTCGACCGTACGCTTTATTGGCATGATCGATAACAATAATGCGATCAAAGACGCGAATCTGTTTTATCGCAATATTGATCTCGACAACGAAGAGTATGAGTTTCCGGATACGACCTTTGAAATGCGGGGCTCGATGCGCTTGGGATTTAGACAGCTCGAGACTGAGCGCTGGCCCGCCTCGCCGTTATACACCTTAAGTGTGGATGATCGAGATCTGCGAGAGAAGCTGGCCTCGAAAGGGGTGGTGCTAAAAGTTTCGCTCAAGCGCAGCGAACGCACAGGACCTGAAAGCTTTGAGCTCGCGTCGGTTGAAGGTGGCTCAAAAAGCAAAATTAAATTCAGACTCAACACGATGGTAGATGCGGGCTTGGGTGATTCGCAGTACTGGCTCGACAGCGGCAGCGTGAGGTAATCGGCATGACAATTGAACGAGCAGCTAAATTAGTATCCGGTTGGGCCACCATTCATCAAGAGTCGGGGCAGGCGATTGATTGGATTCACCGTGTGCGCGGCAACGCGCGCAGCGTCGATAATGAAGCCGATAGTTTGATCTATCGTTTGCGGCGCGTGCGTAACCAGGCAAAGAGTTTGGGTGTTGCTGCCGGACTGCCCTCAACGGTTGGGTTCTTTGGCCTCTCGCAAGCGGGCAAATCGTATTTGATTTCTGCGCTGGCGGCAGGTGGTGATGGCAAGCTTGAAACTGTTGTCGATGGACAGCGTTTAGATTTTATTAATCACATCAATCCACCTGGCGGCGGTAAAGAGGCAACTGGTTTAGTGACGCGGTTTAGTTTTCGCGCGAAGCAAGGGCCGGCGGGGTTTCCGTTAGAGCTGAAATTATTTGAAGAAATTGAACTTGTCAAAATTTTTGTCAATTCATTTTTCAATGATTTTAATTTTGAAAAAATTGGTAATCCAATTGATGCGATCGCGGCAAAAAGAAAGTTGTCTGAGCTTGAGGCGCGCAAACGTGCGCAACGTGTGCCGGGTATCTCTGAAGATGACATGGTGTCGCTATGGGAGTACTTAAAAGAGAGTTTTGGTAATTCAATTGGCCCCTTAACGGCAGAGTTTTTGCCTCGCGCGGTGGCCTTGGCGCCTTTCCTTAGTATTGACGATCGAGCCCAACTCTTTGGCTGTTTGTGGGGCCAAGCTGGTGCACTGACTCAGTCGTTTTTGAGTTTGGCGCAAACCTTAGCCCAACTCGGGCAACCCAGTCGTGTTTTTGCGCCGATCGAAGCACTGGTACGCAAAACTGAAAGTGGTGTGTTGTCGCAAGCCGATAGCATCATGAACGTTGATATGCTGCAACGTTTAGGCAGACCTCAAGATTTGCCGATCAGTGTATTGCCAATTATTGAGGGGCAAGCGCAGGCGCAGCAAAATATCACCATGGCGCAACTTGCAGCGCTCACGGCCGAACTGACGTTTCCGCTAGTGAATCAGCCGCATCAGAAGATTTTTGAAGATGTCGATCTACTTGATTTTCCGGGCTACCGCGGGCGCCTAGGCTTAGACTCTTTAACCGATATCAGCGGCGCACAAGCAAAGGATCAAGTCGGCAATCCGATTGCTCAATTGTTATTGCGCGGCAAAGTCGCTTATTTGTTTGAACGCTACACCGAGTCGCAAGAGATGAACGTGTTGGTGGTGTGTACGGCCTCGCATAAGCAGTCTGATGTGACCGAGGTTGGACCGGTGTTGTCGAAGTGGATTGAAAAAACTCAAGGTAAAACCGCTGAAGAGCGCGCGCGCCGCGACCCCGGTTTGATTTGGGCGGTGACGATGTTTGACATCAAGATTAACGATTCGTTAACCAAAGATGAAGACATGCTGCACACCGTTTGGAATAACCTTGTGCAGATGACCATGCTTGAACGGTTTGGCGATCGTTCTTGGATGCAAGACTGGGCAAAAGGCGTCGAATTTAACAACACCTTTTTGGTGCGCAAGCCGCGAACTCCGGTTTCATTTTTAGATGTTGAGGATGGACAAGAGCGATCGATCACCCAATCGGTAGCATCGCAGCTGTCTTTAATGGAAAAGACCTTCGTTCAGGCGCCACTGATCGCCACCCATGTTTGTGAGCCAGCGCAGGCCTGGAGCGCCATGATGACGCTGAACGACGGTGGCATCGAGCGTTTGAGTCGCTATTTGGCGAGAGTGTCGACACGCGAGCTCAAGCTTGAGCGTATCAATGAACTGATGAACGAGGTATTGCACGAACTGATCGATAATCGTTTAGGGCGCTGGTTTCATCTAGAGGGCATGGGCGAGGTCGAGGCCAAGCGAAAGATCGCTCAGCAAGTTGTCACTGGGCTAACACCACGCATTCGTCTGTTAGGTGAAATTCAAAAGCAACTGCAGTTGTCTGACAGTACTTTGCAAAGTCTCTACCTAGGTGCTGGGATAGATTCACAGGACGAAGTGTCTGAGGCGATCGCGGATACACCTTCTGCTGTCAACCTCGGAGATGATCCGTTTGGTTTGGGTGAGGGACTGGATCTGTTTGGTGATGCTGCAACAAAATCCGAGAGTACACAAAAAGTCGCCCCAACCGGTAGCGACGCTCGCTTTGCGAAGTTAGTCTTGAGTGCCTGGTTCGAGCATTTGCGTAGTGTGCCGAGTGATGAGCAATTGTTAACGTATTTTGGTTTGCAAAAGACCGTTGCTGAAATGCTTTGTGACGAGGTGCTGACTGCTGGCGCGCGTGTTGATTTGCAAGAACAACTTTTTAAAGTGGTGAGCCGTACAGAACAAGTCGGCACCAAACGCGACAAACTCGTTGACCGACAAGTGTTGGCCGCAAAGACTGTCTTGGCAGATTTTATTGCCTGGCTAGGCTATATGCAGAAGCCCGTTGACAGTCGACCCGAGAGCCGAGTGAACAAAGGACAAAAATTGTTTGCACCACCCACTCGTATCGGTCAGGGGCAGCTGCCCGCGATTGGTAATGAAGCGATTGATCACACCCGAATTTATATGGGTGATTGGTTGGTGGGGCTCGCCCAGCTCATCGTCGAGAATGCCGGTCATGACGGCGGGCGAGAAATTAAACCTGAACAAAATGCTGAACTTGGTGCCATGCTCGCCAAATTCAAAACTGCACAATTGACTGAATAATGAAAAAAACTTTACCCGAGCTCAAACCTGCGCTCAACCAAATGCCCGGCTATGCACTCTTGACCCTTCAGGGATGGGAGATACCTGCTGCATCGCTGGATTCTAGTTACGAAGTCTGTATCCAGCGTAATCAAGACAGTCGTTTCTTAGGGGCCGATAAAAAGTGGACCCCGACGCAGACGTGGCATCAAGTGGATGCGACCGAGAGTCAAAATGAGTTCGTGGCGCTCACACTTGGTCCGAACGTTGTTGATCCGCTGGTTGAGAACCCACAGATGACCTATCTGTTGCAAGCTCGATTCGGAGAAGAGCTTGCACAAGGTGTGATGCGGATTCGCGAGGGTGTTCTGTCGTCACACGCGTCTGGGCTAACCGGCGAGGCGGTATCACGTATCGCGAAACCATTTGAAACCGTAGCGCCGGTAGTGACCGCAGTAAATACGGCACCCGAGGTGCCGCCAGCGGTTACGCCGAGCGTGGCGGCAGAGCCAGCCAATCAAGCAAAGTCATCACCTGCAATGATCATCGCAGCGATTGTATTGGTGTTGTTGCTGATTGCCGCATACTTTGCTTGGCGCTGGTACCAAAATCAGCAGCAAGTTGCCGTCGCGCCGCCAACCGTAGCGACAGAAGCAGCGGCGGTCACTACGCCACCAACCGCTGAACCGCCGGCCGCAACGCCCGCTGAACCAGCAGTTGCTCCGCCCGCCGCGCCGCCCGCTGCTCCACCGCCTGAGCCTGCGCCTGTTGCGGCTGTTGTTGCACCACCACCACCGCCTGCAGCCTGCAGCAGCGAAGCACTGGCTGCCACCAAGGATGATTTGTCGTTTATTCAGGCTTGTCTAAGAACCACCCCTGATACTGAGAAAGTATTAGCCGTGATCGAGTCGGCGAAGACGGCAAAGCGTTGCGATGTTGCGCATCGTTTATATGCGTTTAAAGGGCAAGCGGGGGATGTGGTGATTGCGCTGGCCTACGCCAAAGAGTTTGATCCTAAATCGTTTACTGCTGGGTGTGTGACCGCCGCTGATAAAAATACCGCTCTGTACTGGTACGACTTGGTGCTTGCAAGAGATGCAAATCACGCTGAAGCAAAAGAGCGCGCCGAAGCCTTAAGAAAATAGGACAACGCATCAGTGCTTATCCGTCTGACTCAAAGAGGAACTGGAATGAAATGTTTGATTAGAATCAGCTTGAGTGTGGCGCTGCTGTTTGGGGTGAGTGTGAATGCGCTGGCTTCGAATAAGCCTTTATTGCAAGCGGGTAAAAAGACGTTGTATCAACGGGTCTTGACCACACCCGGCTGTAAATTGGTCGTCAAGCCAGGCGACCAATCAGGCGCTGCACAGGAGGCCTTCAGCCGCTATTACGTGTATCAACGTCAACAGGCTACCGGCAAAGAATGGATCGAAGTTGGGACTGACACGGCAGGCAAAAAAATTGGCTGGCTAGATAGTGCCTGCACCGTTGAGTGGAAGATGCAAATGTCCTTAGCGTTCACCAACCCAGCCGGTAGAGATTTGGCCTTGTTTTTTAAAGATCGCACCAGTATTGAAAAGATTGCCGATTCTGCAACACCTGCTCAAACTTACGCGCCAATTTTAGAAAATATGAAGAAGACTGGACGTGATCCAGCTGTCGTGGCGCGCGAGCCCGAGTTGTTTGTCGACTTAAAAAAGAATTTTTACCTGTTACCTATTTTGCAAGCTGAAGAGATTAAATCTGACGCGGGTTTTGATCTTCGAATTCTTGAAGTCGCCTCGGTCAGTAAGCAAGATCCCAACGCGAACCCCGCAACGAGTCCGCAGGTCGTGCAAAGCTCAATCAAGGCCTTTAACGCTGGCGTTGTGTTTGTGTTGGATTCAACGTTGTCGATGGATCCTTACATCGAGCGTACCCGTGAGGCGGTGCGCAATGTTTACAGCAGAATGGAAAAAGAACAGCTTGGCGACAAAGTGAAGTTTGGGATGGTCGCGTATCGATCGAGTATTAAAGCCGTGCCTGGACTTGAGTACGTTTCTAAAATGTATGTGGATCCCACCAAAGTCAAAGATGGTGCAGATTTTTTAGCCAAGATGAAAGATCTGAAGGCGACCAAGGTGTCGAGCGCGAAGTTTGATGAAGACCCTTATGCGGGCGTGTATGACGCGTTATTCAATATCAACTGGAATGAATTTGGTGCGCGCTATATCGTGTTGGTTAGCGATGCGGGTGCGATAGATAGTAACGATCCTCTATCCTCAACTGGCTTAAATGCAGAGCGTTTGCGCGAGTTTGCTAAAGAAAAAGGTGTTGCGATCTATGTGCTGCACCTCAAGACCCCAGCGGGTTCGCAAAATCACGCGTCTGCAAAAAGGCAATACGACGTTTTATCATTTAACGCAGTCGCGAATATGTCTTTTTATTTTCCGGTTGATTCCGGTACCGTAAGCGCGTTTGGTCAGGCGATCGATACGATGGGCGCGTCGTTGGTCAACCAGATCAAAATGGCCTCAATGGGCGAGGTGGTTGCGGGCAGTGCTGCAACTGCGACGGGCAATACACCGCCACCACCCGCGACACCGGCGGTCGCACCAAGCGCTTTGGCTGCTCAAATTGCCCGAAGCACCGAGCTAATGGGGCGAGCCATGCAACTTGCCTACCTCGGTGATGTCACCAATGCAAAAGCCCCACCATTCTTTAAAGCTTGGATCAGTGATCGTGACTTAGTTCAACAGAATTTGCCGACCACTGAGGTACGGGTGCTACTGACCAAGGCGCAGCTGAGCGATTTGAGCAGTGTGGTGCAACAGATTGTTGATGCTGCGAATGCCTCACTGGTGTCGCCAGGTGATATGTTTGAACGCTTGCGTTCGGTCGCCGCCACGATGGGGCGGGATCCAAACGATTTGCGTCAAGCCAACGCGACTAAGCTGGGTGAAATGGGTCTATTAGGCGAATACTTGGACGGGTTACCTTATCGAAGCGATATTTTGTCGCTTGATGAAGAGGGTTGGAAGAGTATGTCGGTCTCGGCGCAAACTCAGTTCATGATGCGTTTGAATACCAAGTTACGCCAATATCAAATTTACAACCAAGATGTTGGCTCGTGGGTATCCTTGGCAAAAGACAGTCCGCCAAGTGAACATGTGTATCCGGTTTTACTAGAGTCGTTGCCCTAGCGTGCAAGCGCCCGTTCTTTCTGTGACAGATATGCACGTGTCGCGTGGGCGCGTGGGGCAAGCCTATCGCGTTGAGCTGTCGTCATTAACGCTGCGTGCGGGCGAGGCGGTTGCTGTCGTTGGGCCAAGCGGGTGTGGCAAAAGCACTTTACTTGAAGCCCTGGGCTTAATTCTAAAACCCGAGCGAGTAGGGCAGTTTCAGTTACTGACAGCCGACCTTGCCAGTGACTTAACGTTGAGTGCAGGGCGCAGAGAGACGCGCTGGGCACGTTTACGTCAACATCAAATGGGTTACGTTCCTCAAACCGGTGGTTTATTGCCGTTTTTGACTGTGAGGCAAAACATCGATTTGCCGGCGTCGATGTCAGGACGTACAACTGAAGGCGTTTTGCTGGCTCGGATAGTTGAGCGCCTTAAGCTCACCGATTTGTTAGACCGGTTACCGCGTGAATTGTCGATCGGTGAACGACAACGTGTGTCGTTCGCGCGTGCTGTGGCCCATCAGCCCGCTTTAATTTTGGCAGACGAGCCGACTGCAGCCTTGGATCCAAACTTGGCGCACGAGTTGTTTGCGTTGATTATCGAAGTGGTTCGCGAATTTAATATCGCTGCGTTGATTGTGACGCATGAGTGGTCGCTTGTGGCTGAAAGTAAACTTCGCAAGGTGGTTGCGGTTGTGCAGGCTGATCATAGAACGGTGTTTCATGAGCAGTGACCAGACCTCTCCGCGTCTCAGTGTATTGCTGGGTCTGGCATTACGCGATCTGGTCCATGATCGAAAAGTATCGATTTGTATGATGGCCTCAGTCGTGGCTGTGGTAGCGCCGTTATTGTTATTGTTTGGACTAAAGTTCGGCATTGTCAGTCAACTGCGTCACGACTTGCTCTCTGATCCGCGCAACAAAGAAGTCAAGATGATTGCCAGTGACAATCTGGATCAAGCTTGGTTTGAGCGCCTGCGTGCCTTACCTTCAGTGGGGTTTGTGATGCCCTTAACACGCGCGCTCAATACCGTTGCCGATCTGTATGTTGACAGTAAACGATTTGCTGAAAATGTCGAGTTGATACCGACAGGTGTCGGTGATCCACTTTTGGGTGATGTGCGACCGCCGGCCAAGGTGAACCAAGTGATTCTGACGGCCATGGCGGCTCAGCGGTTGGGGGTTCAGCCAGGCGATACCGTTCGACTCAATATTTCGCGCCAGTTCAACAAGGTAAACGAGCGAGGTCAACTGCATGTGCAGGTTCAGGCAATCTTACCTGCTGCGTCCTTTGGTCGAGCGGCTGCCTTTGTGACCCTACCGTTGCTAGTCGCACTCGAAGACTTTCGTGATGGGTTTCAGGTGCCACTCTTAAATGCCATGCAAGGCGATGCCCCGCGCGAACGACAACATTTTGCACGGGCCAGAATTTACGCCAGCGAGATTGAACAGGTCGAAGCGTTAGCCTCATACTTAACCAATCAACGTATTGAGACCAGTAGCCGTTTAGCTGAAATTAAATCTGTTCAGCAGATTGATCGCGTGTTGAGCATTATCTTTAATGTGATTGCTTGGGCTGCGGTGCTGGGGTGTGCCGCCTCGATGATCGGTGGGTTAATGGCTAATATTGATCGCAAACGTAAAGACTTAGCGCTACTACGTCTGTTTGGTTATGGCCGCCAAGCGATGCTCGGCTATGTTGTGATGCAGGCGACGACGTTGACGGCGGTAGGATTTGGCCTTGGCTGCCTGTTGTACGGGTTGGGCAGTGTGTTGTTTGATCAGCTCTTGGGGGTCACGCTAAGCGCTGGGCGTTTTGTGTGCCGACTTGAACCCATGCACTTTGCCTTTGCGTTGGGTGCAGCGTTACTGGTGAGTTTGTGTGTATCACTCAGCGGCGGCATCTTAGTCACAAAAATTGAACCTGCAGAGAGTTTAAGAGATGTTTAAGACACTGAAAATCGAATCCAAACCATTGGCTGGTTTTAAGCTGAAGACTGTTGCGATTGTGAAGGGCACTATTAAGCTGAGTCGTGTTGGTCTGGGTGGCCTGTTGTTAGTCGGTAGTCAAACCGTGATGGGTGCGCCTTGGGATACAAAATTTTTTAATCCTAAGCCTGTTGAAGATGATGTCATCTTGCCGATGCCATGCGAAGGTTCGATGGCCTTTAGAAAAGTTCTTGTCCCCCTAGATAAACCCCTTGACGATTTAAAAGTTACACTTGGCTCGGAGTCGGGTGACCTGCGCTACCTTGAGCAGGCCCACCCGGCCTTTATTGCCGGTAGCTTCACCACCGACAAACCTGCGCCGGGTCGCTACTACCTGATGGCGAAGTACGAGCTCACTGAACTGCAGTATCAAGCCGTGATGACCGAGTCGTGTCCAAGGCCTTCGATGAAGCTGATGAGCCCGCAGGTGTCGGTCAGTTGGTTTGAAGCGATGCAGTTTAGCGATAAGTACAACGTATGGCTAAGAAAAAATGCTCTTGAGGCTTTGCCTAAAGAGGATAAAGTGCCGGGCTTTGTGCGCTTGCCAACAGAGGTAGAGTGGGAGTTTGCGGCACGTGGCGGCAACACGGTATCACCGACTGACTTTCGTGCCACGACGTATCCGATGGCAGACGGCATGAATAAGCATGTGTGGTTTGCGGGTTCGCAGTCTTCAAACGGAAAATTACAAGTAACCGGATTGTTGCAACCGAATTCTCTTGGGTTGCATGACATGTTGGGTAACGCCGATGAAATGATGTTTGAATCATTTCGGTTCAACAAGGTGGATCGCTTTCATGGTCAAGCGGGTGGTTATGTTGTGCGCGGCGGAAACTACACGACGGCCGAAGCCGACATGCGAACGTCTTGGCGACAAGAACAAATCTATTACCGCGGTGCTGAACCGAATCGCTTAAGAACCAGCGGATTTCGATTAGCGCTGGTCGCACCCTCGTTAACCTCGGTTGATCGGGGCAAAGTGATTGAGGCAAGTTGGGCGAAGTTGGGTGCGGGCGGTGATACCCCAACAGGCGTCGCTCAGGCACCGGGTGCCGCGACCCAAGCCCCGGCCCCAACGACGGTTGAGCGCTTGGGTTCGTTGCTCAGCGGCCTGAAGGATGACAAGCTCAAAAACGAGTTAGAAACTGTCAGAACCGAATTGCGCGCGAGCAATCAAATGCGCGACGAACAACGCAGCCTAGCGATTCGGTCTGCCTTGCAGCAAGGGGCGTTTGCCTGTTCGTTGCTCAAACGCGAGGCTGATTTTTATGAGCCGCTTGCAAAAATATATGAACGCGATTGCTCAAAAACAGCGGGGCTTGACGATTCTGCGCTTGGGCGTTGCACCAAGCTCAAGACCGTTAACGATGACCGTAAAAAGGGGTTGGATCTTATTGTGAGTATTTATTCTGACGGCATCGTTCAAGCTGCAGGCATCTACTCTGCAGACATGATCGCGCCAGAAGTCAACGTTCAGAAGCAACAATTCGAAGCGCGCAAGAGCACCTTAACTTTAACGCTAAATGCTTACTGGACGCATTTAAGCGGCTACTTGCGCACGCGGCAAGTGACGCATAGCGAATGGATTGCGGGGTGTCGAGCGGCCTTGAATTGAAGCGTTTTTAAGCCGTTGCGAACTCTTTCTTGAAGCAATACGTATTTTTGAGATGTTGGCTGTATTGGGCTGCAGCTGAGCCTACCGAATGTATTTAAACAATGACGTAGTATTTATTTATCCACCGAGGAGAAGTCGATGTTGAATTATTTTGCTTTGCGTACCCGAACATTATTTGTGACATTGGTCTGTGGCGTTTTGCTTGCTGGTTGCCAAAATATAGGTGGTGGTGGCGTTGATCCCCGTCTAAGCAGTGGTGACGACGCACAGTTCTTTAGTAAGTCTGGTCTGCAGGCGTGTGCTGTAGGTGCGGTCGCTGGGGCTCTTGCCTGTGCCGTGAGCAACTCTAGTAACAAAGCTGCCTGTATGGCGATTGCAGCAGTGGCTGGATGTGGTGTCGGTGCCGGAGCAAACTATCTGCTAGATTCGCGTCGCGCCAAATTTTCGAACAACGAACAACGCATTGATTCGTACATTGAAGACATCAAGAGTGATAATCAAAAGTTGCAAACACGTATTCAAAATATTAGCGTGGTCTTGAAAGAGAACCAGCAAACGCTGAAGACGATGCAGCAGCAATTGGCCAGTAAACAAATTGATCAAAAGAAAGCGAAAGAACAGCTTGATCAGATCAATGCAAATAAGGCATACCTAGAGAAGCAGCTCGCTGACATTAATGCACGTATTGATGGTTATCAAGAGATTGTTGAAAAAGAAAGAGCTTCAGGCGTTCAAACAAGACGACTTCAGTCTGAGTTGGCGCAATTGTCAAAAACACGCGATGCGATGAAGACTGATCTTGATGTTGCCTATGGGTTGGCGCCATCGATTAAGGTGCTGGGCTAAGCTGCTTGGTAATGACCGCCTCAATCGCCACGCTTGCGCGGTGGTTGAGTGCGGCGGATGCGCGTTGATACCTAGTGCGCGCTTAGTCGCTCAATAGTCGTTACATGTTACGGGAGTTGAGCGAGGTGCTTGCTGGATGTTGTTTTTATTTTTTCGAAATATAGTTTGCTTAAAAAGGATTGTTATGAATATGCGTTCAATGTTGATGCCAATAGTGCTCTGCTCAGCGACGCTGGTGGCAGGCTGTGCCGTTGACAAAGCCGGTTGTGATCCAAGAGCCATGCGCGATGCAGGCTTATTCGCAAAGATGAATTGCGATTTTTCAGGTTCGTACGATGCACGTGCAGCAGATAAAAATGCACAGCTTCAAGCCGAGCAAAAGAACAATGAGCTTCTCAAACAAGCCCTTGCTGATTTGAGTAAAAAGAATGAGCTTGCCTCTGCCGATGTCACCGCTCGCCGAAGTCAAATTGCTGGGATGAACCGCAGCGTTAGCGCGTATTTGAATCAGTTAAAAAATTCAAATCCAAACAATGTCGCGTTGCAGGCACAAATTGCCAAAGCGAGTGCACAGTTGAACGCGTTGAATAGCACGCCGATTTCATCCTCACCAGCTTCGACGCAAGCGCTACAGGCACAAATCGATAAGGTGCAAAAAGAGATACAAACACTCAGCACCGATTATGCGATCTTGAGTAAGTAAGGGTAAGGCTAACAATGATCCGTATTACGCAGCGTGCGTTTGATCCGAAGACTTCGGGGCAACTTGAGTCGCTGCATGCTGCGTTTGTACGAATCATTGCGAATAAGCTGCCACCCAGTGTGGCAGGCCTGTATGCCACGCCTAAGGCATCTGCTGACGGTAGCGTACAGTGGCTGACGCAACTGACTGGTCAGCCACGGCCTTACGCTGAATTGCCTGTTGCTGAGGCCGGACGCCTAAAGACTTTATTGTTTGAAAGGCTGTCTGCGCTTAGGCAATATGCCGAGGCCTTAGAAAAACAGCCGGACCATGACCGTGCGGCGGTTGAGCTGCTGAAGCACGCAAGCGCTGAGCCGCCGATTGAGGCGATTTTCTCAATGAACGGACAGCCGGTGTTGCTGTATTGGAATCTTGCGCTGCCGCCTGATCCTAAACGACAAGTGCTTGCTGCACCGGTTGTGCCTATCGCCGCAACCGCTGTGGCTGCCGCAGCGTCCCCTGTGCTGACGACAGTATGGCGTTGGGTGGTTGCTCTCTTGCTATTGCTCTTGATTTTATTTTTGTTGTGGTGGTTTTTTTGTCCTAAATCTTGGCGCGTGTCTCCTGTTGATCAAGCGCCCGTTCCCTCTACTGAGGTGATCGCTCCGCCGCTCGCGAGCCAAGTGACGCCGCCGCCAGCGGTACCAGCTCCACCACCACCAGTTGCACCACCCCCTGAAGTGCGTCAGCCTGTTGAGCCAGAACCACCAGAGCCGCCTGCAGTGCGTAAACCTGCTGACCCACCGGTGCCGCCCGAAGAACCCGTGCCGCCATTGGTTGAAGTCCCTGAACCTGAGCCCGAATTGTTGCGTCCGCCAACACCACACGTCGAACAACCTAAGCCCGAAAAACCCGTTGTCGTGCCACCAAAGGTTGTAGCACCACTCAAACCGCCAGTGCCCAAGGTCATCACCGTTGATAATGCCAAAACGGTTTGCCCAGAAGATCGCCCTGCAGCGCTAGCCCCCGAGCTGATCGTGGTATTCGATGCGTCGGGCTCGATGAGAATTAACATCAATGCGACCCTAGAAGAAGAGGACTGGGTCATTGGCGTACTGAACGACAGGTCGCTTAATCGCCTGAGCCCAAGCGACCAACAAAAGTTTGTACGCTTGCATCAAGAGCCTACTCGGATTATGACTGCGAAACAGGCGACGATTAGCCTGTTGCAACGCTTGCCTAAAGATGTCGGAACAGGGTTGGTCGTAGTCGACGATTGCCCCACCGCACGCAATCTGGGGCGCTATGCGCCAAGAGAGCGCGGTCAGATGATTGCACAACTCAGTCAATTAGCCCCAAATCGCGGCACACCCTTAGCCGATGGGTTATTGCAAGGTGGCGAACTTGCCGATGGGGTTAATAAAGAGTCGACGATATTGTTGGTATCGGATGGAGAAGAGAGTTGCGGTCGGGGTGCCAACGTCTGTTATGTTGCTCGCAACCTCAAACGGCAAAAACCTCATCTCAAAGTCAATGTGATCGACATCGGTGGAGTGGGTGCTGCAAACTGCGCAGCTGAGTTAACTGGCGGTAAGGTTTACACGGTCAATAGCGTTAAAGAATTAAATATCGGTATGGACCGAGCCGCCCAAGATGCTCTTGGACCCGCTCAGTGCAAAAAATAGGTCACGTAGGCATCACCTCAGAATTTACCAGATTGATAATCTTGCACCGCTTGCTCAATCTCGGCGCGGGTATTCATCACAAAGGGCCCGTACTGAACTACCGGCTCGCCAATCGGCGCGGCCGCCAGCACCAAAAAGCGGGTGTCTGACTCAAGGCTATTGACTTGCACCTGCGCACCGGGGCCCAACACGGCAAGGTGGCGCGCGCTGATGCGCTCGTCGCCGACCATGGCTTCGCCTTCATATACATACACAAAGGCGGTATGGCCGGCTGTGATGGTTTCAAGAAACTGCCCGTGAGCGCCCATCTGCACATCCAACATCAAGGGTGCGGTGGTCATGCCCTGCAGCGGGCCAGAAATTGGATCGAGCCCGTTGCTGTAGGTGCCCGCGATGACTTTCACTGTGCCCGAGCCATCTAACAAATCCACCACAGGCATGGTGGGCGAGGGCATGTCGCGATAGGCAGGCGGGCACATTTTTTCGTCTGAGGGCAGATTGATCCACAACTGAAAGCCATGCATGCGGCCTTCGGTTTGTTGGGGCATTTCAGAGTGGATCACACCGCGACCGGCGGTCATCCACTGCACATCACCGGGGCCTAGATCGCCACGGTTACCCATGTGGTCTTGGTGCAGCATGCGGCCATCGAGCATGTAGGTGACGGTTTCGAAGCCTCGGTGCGGGTGATCAGGAAACCCGCCAATATAGTCGGACGCCTCGTCGGTTGCGAACTCGTCAAGCATCAAAAACGGGTCAAGATTCAGTTCGGGCGAGTAAGAGTAGACCCGTAACAACTTGACCCCGGCGCCATCGTGGGTGGGGCGGCCGGGCAGTATTTGCTCGACTTGGCGGATTTGGGTGGGTGTTGAGGGGTGAGGCATTTGAAAGCTCCTGATCATGACGAGTACTCGGGCTCTAGTCTAAGTGATTGCGCCCTGATACAGGCAAAAAAAGGCTAAGATCATGGTTACTTTTACACGAGGATCTAGCGCATGAGCCGCCCATTTAAGATTGCAGTACTGCCAGGTGATGGTATTGGTAAAGAAGTGATGCCTGAGGGCTTGCGGGTCTTAGAGACCGCCTCTAAGAAATTTGGCTTAAACCTTGAGTTTCGCCATTTTGACTGGGCGTCTTGCGACTATTACGCCAAAACCGGGCAAATGATGCCTGATGACTGGAAATCACATCTTGTTGAGTGCGATGCGATCTATTTTGGCGCCGTGGGTTGGCCCGCCATCGTGGCCGATCACACCTCTTTGTACGGTTCGCTGCTGAAGTTTCGCCGTGAGTTTGATCAATACATTAACTTGCGCCCTGTACGTTTGTTTGACGGTGTACCTTGCCCGTTGGCAAACCGTAAGCCAGGCGATATCGACTTTTTTGTCGTGCGCGAAAACACCGAAGGCGAGTATTCGGCCGTTGGCGGCAAGATGTTTGAAGGCACCGATCGCGAGATCGTGTTGCAAGAATCAATCTTTACACGCATTGGTTGCGATCGCGTGTTGCGCTTTGCGTTTGAATTAGCGTCACGTCGCGCGCGCAAGCACCTCACGATTGCAACCAAATCAAACGGCATCGCCATCAGCATGCCGTATTGGGATGAGCGTGCTGCCGAAGTCGGTAAAGACTACCCAGGCATCACGACCGACAAACAGCACATTGATATTTTGTCAGCACGTTTTGTGTTGCAACCTGACCGCTTTGATGTGGTGGTGGCTTCTAACTTGTTTGGCGATATTTTGTCGGATCTGGGCCCAGCTTGTACCGGCACGATTGGCTTAGCTCCTTCGGCAAACTTGAATCCAGATCGTAAGTTTCCATCGCTGTTTGAGCCGGTGCATGGATCAGCACCTGATATCTACGGTAAAAAAATCGCCAACCCGGTCGCCATGATCTGGTCTGGCGCCTTGATGCTCGAGTATCTTGGCCTTGGCTTGCCCGAAGCCGATCAAAAGCCTTACCTCGACGCACACAATGCAATCGTGAAAGCGATCGAAGAAATCTTGGTGACTGGCCCGCACACGCCTGACTTAGGTGGCAAAGCGCACACGCATGACATGGGTGAAGCGATTAGCAAGATTTTAGCGAAGTAATTTTTTCACTGAGTCAGGCACGATGCAGCCGTTGCACAACAGCGGTTGCGTGCGATAAGCACCACATTTAAGCAAGCCTCGTATTGATAAGCGAGGCTGCCATTATTGATAACGAGACAACAATGACACAAGCCACACGCCTGAACACCCGCCGTCAATTGGTATTAGGTAGCTTAGGTGCCGCGGTGAGTGCCGCGCTGCCAACTGCCTTTGCGCAAGGCACTGCATTCCCTAATCGCGCGATTACGTTTATTTGCCCCTGGCCTGCAGGTGGCACAGGCGACACGACGATGCGCGCATTGGCGCAAGTTGCCTCGCGCGAATTGGGTCAACCCGTTGTGGTTGAAAATAGAGTGGGCGCAGCAGGCATGATTGGTGCAAAAGCGTTGGCCTCTGCTAAACCAGATGGCTACACCATCGGACAGCTCGCGATTTCTGTGACGCGGTTTGCGCAGTTAGGAATGGTTCAAGTCGATCCGCTCAAAGACTACAGTTTTTTAGCGATGGCCTCGGCACAAACGTTCGGGATTGTGGTTCAGCCCGATTCTCCGTTTAAAAACCTGCTTGAGATGGTGGCCTTCGCGAAAGCGAATCCTGACAAACTGACTTACTCGACCTCAGGCATTGGCGGACAAACTCATATAGGGATGGAAGAATTCGCCTTGGCTGCAGGGATCAAGCTAACGCACGTGCCCTATAAAGGTGGCGCGCCCGCGCTGCAAGGTTTGTTAGGCGGTCAAGTGGATATGCTAGCGGATTCTAGTTCTTGGTCTGCACTGGTCGAGGCGAAAAAACTCGTGCTGTTGGCGACCTGGGGGGCAGAGCGCTTGCCTCGTTTTAAAGAGGTGCCCACGCTTAAAGAGTTAGGCTTTGGCGTGGTCAACGATG
>JARXAG010000020.1 GCA_029866055.1 Burkholderiaceae bacterium | reverse complement strand
CTGCGACCGAAAATAATGAAAACGATCGATTCGATTAAAAACGCCTTTAAACAAGGCCAACGTGCAGAGGCGATTCAAGCCTGCGCGCAACTTTGCGCGGCCGAACCCGCCAACCTCGAGCCCAAACGGCTATTGGCCTTGATGTATGTTGTTCTTGGTAACTTTGCCGAGGCAAAAACAGGCTATCAAGCCGTGCTTGCCTTGCGTCCAAACGATGGTGATGCACTCTTTAATTTGGCCGTCTGCGAACGAGAATTGCAACGCCTTGACGCCGCCGTCGAGGTATACACGTTGTACACCAAGGCTCATCCTAACGAGATTGAAGGTTGGGTCAATCTGGCAGAATGTCATCAACAACTTGGTCAATACCAGCAAGCCACAGCGGCAGCTGACCGCGCCATCAAAATCACACCAACCTTGTTTAGGCCCTGGCTGATTAAGGCCGACGCATTGAAGGCTGCCGGCGATTACGCTGGTGCAATCAAGCAGTACAAAAACTCCATCCAATGTGAGCCAAATGCCGCGTCATACCTTGGGCTGGGCCTGGCACAGCAAGCGCTTAAGCAACTGCCCGAAGCGCTTGATTCATTGACACGCGCTCTGGGCCTTGTTCAAAAGCTATTACCCGCTTTGCTTGCCCGCGCTGAAATTTTTGAGGCACTTGGCCGCACCCAAGACGCACTGACTGACTATTTTGCCGCCTTAGCCATCAAGCCCGACCACGAGCAAGGTCTTAAAAACGCGTCTGGCTTACTGGTAGCGCTAAACCGCGGCACTGAGGCACTCGAGCTTTTTAACAAGGCCCTAGAGGTATCGCCCAATCTATTGGTCGCCAAGCTCGGTTCGGCTTGGGCCACCAGCAAGATGGTGCCTCTTTGGCATGTTCCGATGATGAACGAGGCACACCGTAATGATGCCTACTTCGAGGGCATCAAAACCGCGGTTCAACCAGGCAAACTCGTTTTAGAGATTGGTGCAGGGTCAGGCCTGCTTTCGATGATGGCAGCCAAGCTTGGTGCCACTCAAGTCGTTGCCTGTGAGGCCGAGCCCTTAGTTGCACAAACTGCTACCGACATCGTAAAGACCAACGGTTTTGCTAACATCGTCACCATCGTTTCAAAAATATCGTATGACGTTGCAGTTGGCAAAGACTTACCAGAAAAAGCTGACGTACTGATTCACGAGATTTTTGATAGCGCCATCATTGGCGAACACGTTCTACCGGCAATCGAAGACGCAAAAAAGCGTCTGCTTAAACCTGAGGCCTTAATTGTGCCGCACGCGGCCAGCATCATGATCGCCTTAATGGGTGGCGAAGCCGCTGGTAAATATCTACGTATTGAGAGCAGTCATGGTTTTGATCTGTCGCGCTTTAATTCGATTTCGTCAAAAAAAATACCGTTCTATCGCGAAGATATTGCACTCGTGCCAATGAGCACGCCGGTGGATGCCTTTCGCTTTGACTTTATGAATCAGGATTCATATCCTGCAGAAGACAAGATTTTAGAGCTGACCGCCACAGCAGAAGGCCCGTGCTATGGCGTGGTGCAATGGATTCGCATCGAGCTCGATGCCACCACCATCTGGGAAAACCCCCCAACGGATATTCGCTCAACGACAGCCTGGCAACGCACAATCTATCGTTTCGATCAGCCTTTGCAATTAACAAAAGGCATGGTGGTTAAGATTGCCGCGAGCCACGATCGCGCCTCGCCTTGGTTCGATTTGGCAAAATAATCAGCGCACTGCAATCTTTGCCTGTAAACGCTTCACTAGCATCGAAGCGCCAAACGAAATCACAAAATACACCAGGGCCGCAAAGATATACATCTCGACCAGACGGCCATCGCGCTGAGCGACTTTGCTGGCTGCACCTAAGAAGTCGGTGAGCGACAGCACATAGACCAATGATGTGTCTTGAAACAAGATAATCGATTGGGTCAGCAACAGAGGTGTCATCGCCCTGAAGGCTTGGGGCAATACGATGTATCCCATCACCTGGTGATAACGCATCCCTAACGCCTGCGCTGCAGCGAACTGCCCGCGCGGCACCGCTTGAATACCGGCACGCATAATTTCTGAAAAGTAAGCCGCTTCAAATAATGAAAATGTCACCAGGGCCGACATGAACGCACCAACGGCCATCGGCCGTTCAGAGCCTAAGACCCATTGCCCGATGTAGGGCAGCAAAAAATAAAACCAAAAGATGACTAACACTAATGGCAGCGAGCGAATAATGTTGACATACGTGGCGGCAAACTTTTGCAGCACCACAAATTTTGATAAGCGCATCAGCGCCAGGATGGTGCCTAAAACAATGCCAGCCCCAGTCGCTAAGGCAGTCAACATTAGGGTGAACGACATGCCCTCTTTAAACAGATAAGGCCAGCTACGCGCGATGACATCAAAATCAAAATTACTAAACATGGCGCGCCTTTAATGAACAACCACGTTGGCCGACGTACCCAGATAGCCTGGTACCGCGATCGATTTTTCAAGACGCCGCATCAGTATCGTCACAATCATGTTTGTGAACAGATACAACAAGGTTGCCACGGTAAAGGCCTCAAAGACTTGAAACGAGAACTCTTGCATCGAACGCGCACGCGCAGTGAGCTCCATTAAGCCGATCGTTAAGGCAACCGACGTATTTTTGATCGTGTTCAATAATTCAGAGGTCAGCGGCGGGAAGATAATCCGAAACACCATGGGCATTAACACGTAGCGATATGTTTGTGCGGTAGTCATACCCAGCGCAGTGCTCGCCATGCGCTGACCCACTGGCAACGACTCGATGCCAGTACGCACCTGCTCGGCGACACGCGCCGACATAAACAAGCCAACCCCTAACACCCCGTTATAAAACGCGGCGTTAGGCAATTGCTTGAGCCAGTCACCGAAACGCTCGGGGACTAGCTCAGGAACAACGAAATACCACAGGAACAATTGCACCAGCAACGGTATGTTACGAAAGATCTCAACATACGCATTGCCGACAAGGCGACCGGTGCGACTTGGCAAGGTGCGCAGCACCCCAATTGTTACGCCCAGCAAGAGCGCAATCATCCAAGCAAAAAACGCTGTGGTCAGTGTCCACATCAGACCGGAAAGCAGCATCTCGAGATAGGTGCCCTTGCCTTCAGGAGACACCTCAAACAAAATGCCCCAGTTCCATTTGTAATTCATGCAGCAATCCTGTTATTGCGCTGTCAGACACAGCTCATTAAAAAATCAAACGGCGCAATGCATTGACACCTTATTGAATATCACGCAGCAGCAACCGGCAGGCTGTCGAGTCGCTGGGCTGCGGTGAGCAGAAGATCAACAGGCTCAACTATCAAGAGCTCGTCGATATTCTGCCGTACAGTCAACAATTAATAGCTAGCAGGATCTGGATTGTTTGTTGGGTTGGCCAACGCTTTCTTCATCTTGTCGGTCATTGGCTGATTCAAGATCAAACCTTTAGGTGGCACTGCTTTGTCAAACCACTTTGAATACAAGGCTGGCATCTCGGCCGACTTGTAAAGTTTGCTTGCTGCAGCAGTTGCCATCTTGTTAAACGGTGCATCGTCACGTGGCATCATGAAGCCATAGGGCTCGGGATTTGAAAGTGTGTCGTTCGAAATCGCGAAATCGCTTGGCTTTTTAGAACCTGCGACCAGACCGGCCAACAAAATGTCGTCCATCACAAACGCAGCTGCACGACCCGTTTCAACCATCAAAAAAGCTTCAGGGTGATCTTTAGCCGCCAAGATTGTCAGGCCAAGGTTTTGTGCTGTATTGGCTTCTGAGATTTGCTTGAGGTTGGTTGAGCCAGCAGTCGACACAACAGTTTTGCCCTTCAAGCTTGCCAGATTAGTAATACCTGAACTCTTTTTGTAAACAAAACGCGTCGCTGTCAGGTAGTAGGTGGGGCCAAAGGCAACTTGCTTTTGGCGCTCGGCGTTGTTGGTGGTTGAACCGCACTCGAGATCAATCGTGCCATTGGCAATCAAAGGGATGCGGGTTGCCGAAGTGACCGGAGCCAACTTGACTTGCAAGTTAGGTAACTTCAGTTCTTTCTTAATTTCATTGACGATATACATGCAAATATCGACTGCATAACCAATCACTTTTTGCTGATCGTCAAAGTACGAAAAGGGTAACGACGCATCGCGATGGCCAACGGTAATCGTGTTGGTCTCTTTAATTTTTTTAAGCGTGCCTGTTAACTCTTGCGCAACTGCTGTGCTACCAATCACGACTGTCGCAAGCGCAAGCAGCCCGTGCTTTAGGGTTTGACGAAACATATTTAGACTCCGGTAGATTTTTGAATAGCACTGCGATTCAGCCCGATGTAGGCAAAAATCAAAAACAGCACCTCTGAGGTGATCGAAGAGTAATCACCCACTCCCCTATTTTGCACCGCAACAGGGTATTTACGCTAGCGGGTTCGCCCTAATCGACGTTAATTTTTGCTTTTTTTACAACCTCGCCCCAACGAGCCCGCTCTTGGGCAATAAAGGCGGTAAATTCTTGCGGCGTATCACCAACCAGCAATGCACCATCGTCTCGCATACGTTTGGTGCCTTCGGGCGACTTTAGCGCAATGACAAGCTCGCTTTGCAGGCGTTTGACAATCGCGTCGGGCGTACCCGCAGGCGCCATCAGGCCGTACCATTGCGAAGTTTCAAAGCCTGGGTAACCACTCTCTGCGATGGTGGGCACGTCGGGCAGTGAAGCGGCTCGGGCACCTGAGCCAACGGCCAAGGGCACCAAGGCACCACCTTTAATCTGCGCCACCAACGATGGCAAGCCATTAAACGTCGCTTGCGTTTGCCCGCCGATTAAATCTGTCAGCATTGGACCCGATCCCTTATAAGGTACGTGAGTCAATTCGATACCCGCCTCAGAGGCGAAATATTCCATCGCGAGATGCCCTGCACTGCCGTTACCAGCCGACCCATAATTGATCGATCCAGGCTTAGCTTTTGCCGCAGCAACCATGTCAGCCAGCGTTTTAAAACCTGCGCGTTGGCTCACGGCAATCACGTTTGGTACCTTGGCGATCAAAGAAATCGCGACAAAATCCTTGACTGGATCGTAGGTCATCTTTGCGCCAAAGAGCGCCGGATTCACCGCAAGCGTACCCACATGTCCGAGGATCAACGTATAGCCATCAGGCGCAGCACGCTTGACTTCGGCCATCGCGATATTGCCGGCAGCACCCGGTTTGTTTTCAACGTATACCGATTGACCGAGCTGTGTGGTCAGGCTGCTTGCGACCGAACGCGCGACAATCTCAGAGGTGCCACCTGGGGCAAAAGGCACCACAAACCGTATCGCCTTTTCGGGATATTGCGCCGATACACTTGAAGCGCTACAGACCACCATGACGCACAACGCGTACCGCAACTTGAAGACAGAGATGCAATTCATGATTTAGGGCTCCATGGGGCTGCAGCGCATCAGACGCCACAAACACTAGCTAACAGCAAATCGGTCTGCTGATCATATCCCACCTCACCGCGACGCCATCGCTGGCGTCACGGTTCAGCGCATTACAAGGGCGCAAAGCCAAGAGCTTGGCGAAAACGGTTTTTGATATAAACGCCATCGCGCGACGGCAGAGCACGTGGCAGATCATCGGCCTTGACATAAACCTGCGCAAACGCAACACCCGCACGAGCCAACACGTTCTGTTGAATCGTTTTAACGTCACTTGCCTCTCTGACTTTGAACGAATTAGCAATGCCACAGCCCTTCGCGACTGCAGTCAAATCCGTGCCGAGGCTGCTGTGGCTGTGCTGCATGCCCGTTTCACCAAAATGGCCGTTATCGAGCACGACGATGGTGAGATTTTTAGGTTGCTGCGCGTTAATCGTTGCCAACCCACCAATCCCCATCAATTGCTCGCCGTCGCCCGTGATCACCAGCACCGACTTGCTCGGTTGCGCAAGGGCCAGACCAAGACCAATTAAAGCCGCGCCACCCATGGCACCCCACATATAAAAGTTTTCATCGCGATCACCTGCCGCGAAGATGTCATAGTTCGACGAACCTAAGCCAGGAACAACCAAGACCCCAGGGCACAGGTCGATCAGTTCTTTGACAAAAGCACGACGCTCGATCGTGCCAGAAAAAGCTGGAATATTGCTCATGATGTTTCCTATCAAAAAAGTTAGCGTGTTGAAATTGCAGTGATTAGCGAGTGCTTAATTACGCACCCATTTTTTTCGACCAATCAAGCTTTGCGATAACAAAATCGCGACACGCTCACCCGCTTGAAATACTGAATCTAGCGCGGCACTCACAACATCTTCGACCTCGTCTGGCTTACTCACGCGAAGCACCGTGATGCCCATGGCCTCCATCACGCCTTGCGTCGCACGGCTCATCGGAACTTGCCACGGATTGAACTCAGCGTACTCACCACGCATGGTCACGAGAGTCAAGAACGGAATCCGGCAGCTATCGAGCAACGACATCATGTTGATACAGTTACCCACGCCACTACTTTGCATCAGCAAAGCATGACGGTCGCCGCCCAACCAGGCTCCGGCTGCGATCGCAACACCCTCTTCTTCGGTAGTCAAGACAATGCCCCGCATCTCTGGATCAGCGTGCACGCGCCGAATCACGTGGGCGTGACCTGCATCAGGCACATAAGACACCTGTTTAATGCCGCCTTTTTTCAAAACATCAAAAATATCGTCTTGCCAAGCGTGTGTCTGACTATCATTTGGTGCTGCCTGAGTGCTCATGTTTGAGGCTCCTTTATTGATGGCGGTTCATGTCATTGTTGTATTTGGTAGCATACCTCAGCGCTGAGTCTTAGCGCTGCGCCGCCGGTAACGGTAAGGCAGTTTTGTAACGCACTTGCTTTAACGCAAAACTAGAACGAATTTTTTCAATCCCGGGGATCGGCGTGAGCTGCTCAAGGATAAATTTTTCAAGGGCCCCGATGTCGGCCACCGCGATACGAATCAAGTAATCGCTATCGCCGGTCATGAGATAGCACTCCATGACCTCGTCGTGTTCACAAATGCGCTGTTCGAAGTGGGCTAATGATTCTTTGCTTTGGCTGGTCAAGCTGATGTTAATAAACACATTGAGCCCCAGGCCAAGCGCAGCCGCGCTAGCCAGTGCAACATAACGATCAATGACACCAGCACTTTCAAGTGCGCGCACGCGAGCCAAGCAGGGTGATGGGCTTAAATGAACTCGTTTGGCCAGCTCAATA
Source organism: Burkholderiaceae bacterium (assembly GCA_029866055.1). Classification (GTDB taxonomy): domain Bacteria; phylum Pseudomonadota; class Gammaproteobacteria; order Burkholderiales; family Burkholderiaceae_B; genus Zwartia. The sequence goes on along the minus strand of JARXAG010000020.1, from coordinate 27,755 downwards.
TTTGAGAGCGCCCCGTCGAGTTGTAACTCTTGTAGAATTTTTAGATCAATTGTGTCTAGCTTCATAAATGAATATTGTTAGTTTTTTATTTTTATAAAACTTAATTTTACAGTATTTTATGCTTTAAATTCCTCTTTTATCCTGCATTTAAAGCACCTCATGCTGCGCAGTTTTCTCTAGAATGATCGAATTACCGCATAACGACTTTTAGAAAATTTAAAGCGCCTATGAACGCCTCGATCGACCCCCGTCTGAACGCCCTGCTCATGACGACTGACACCGATACACAAGAAACCAGTGAATGGCGCGAGGCACTTTTAGCCGTGTTAGCCGCTCAGGGGCCAGAACGAGCCCGCTTTTTGTTGGATGAGCTCGTACGCACTGCAAACTCTGCAAAGATCGGCTGGCGTCCCGAGCTGAGTACGCCCTATGTCAATACGATTTCTGTCGATCAGCAGCCGGTGTTTCCGGGCGACCTAGCGATTGAAGAGCGCTTGGCCTCGATCATGCGCTGGAACGCCCTGGCCATGGTCGTACGCGCCAATCAAGCCTACGGCGAGCTAGGAGGCCATATCGCCAGCTATGCCAGCGCAGCTGACTTATTCGAAACTGGCTTTAATCATTTTTTTGAGGCAAGGCAAGGCACGGGCCCAGATCAGCATCGTGGCGACTTGGTGTTTTTTCAACCCCATAGTGCCCCTGGCGTCTATGCACGCGCGTTTCTTGAAGGGAGGTTAAGCGAACAAGACTTACTAAACTATCGCCAAGAAATCCGCGCGGCCGAACAGGGTGCCGTGGGGTTATCGAGCTACCCGCATCCGTGGCTCATGCCTGATTTCTGGCAGTTTCCGACGGGCTCGATGGGGATTGGGCCGATCAGTTCGATCTATCACGCACGCTTCATGCGCTATCTCAGCCATCGCAACCTGCTTGACTGCTCGGCACGCAAAGTCTGGGGCGTATTTGGCGACGGCGAAATGGATGAACCCGAATCCATGAGCGCCTTAACGCTGGCCGCTCGCGAAGGTCTGGATAATCTGGTGTGGGTAGTCAACTGTAATCTGCAACGCCTTGACGGCCCTGTGCGTGGTAACGGTCGCATCATCGACGAACTCGAAAAACTCTTTACTGGCGCAGGCTGGAATGTCATCAAACTCGTTTGGGGTAGCGATTGGGATGGTCTGTTTGCCCGCGATGTCACGGGCGCATTAGCACGAGCTTTTGCCAATACGGTTGATGGACAAATGCAAACCTTCGCCGCTAAAGATGGCCGCTTTAATCGCGACACGTTTTTTGGGCAAAACGAAGAGCTCGCAAAATTGGCACAAGGGATGACCGATGACCAAATCGACCGCTTGAAGCGCGGCGGGCATGACCTCGTCAAAATTCACGCCGCTTATGCGTCAGCAGCTCAGCACGTTGGCCAGCCAACAGTCATTTTGGCGCACACCAAAAAAGGCTACGGAATGGGCAGCGCCGGTCAAGGCAAAATGACCACTCACAGTCAAAAGAAATTTGACGATACCGATCTGCTTGAGTTTCGTAATCGCTTTAACCTCCCTTTGTCAGATCAAGAGGCGACCTCACTCACGTTTTACAAGCCCAGTGCTGATAGCGCTGAGATGAAATACCTGCAGGCGCAACGTCAAACCTTAGGTGGCTATTTGCCTAAACGAGACACTGCGTGCGATACCGTAGCAGTGCCTGCGATCGAACAGTACAGCGGCTTCGCGCTAAACGCCGAGGGCAAAGAGATGAGTACCACCATGGCCTTTGTGCGCATGCTGGGCAATCTTCTCAAGGATTCTGCTCTGGGCCCACGCATTGTGCCCATCGTGGCCGACGAGGCGCGCACCTTTGGCATGGCCAACTTGTTCAAGCAAGTGGGCATCTATTCAAGCGTGGGTCAGCGCTATGCACCTGAAGATATTGGTTCAGTCTTGAGCTACCGCGAGGCGCTTGACGGCCAAATCCTTGAAGAAGGTATTTCAGAGGCTGGTGCAATCGCCAGCTGGACAGCCGCCGCCACGAGCTATAGCGTGCACGGCTTGGCGATGTTGCCCTTTTATATCTACTACTCGATGTTTGGCTTTCAACGTGTGGGCGATCAAATCTGGGCTGCCGCCGACCAGCGCCCACGCGGCTTCTTGTTGGGTGCGACCTCTGGGCGCACCACCTTAGGCGGCGAAGGCTTGCAGCATCAAGATGGCTCAAGCCACCTTCATGCCGCAACCATCCCCAACTGCAAAGCTTACGACCCCGCCTTTGCGGGTGAGATGGCCGTGATTGTGAATCAAGGGATTCGCGACATGATGATCGAGCAGCAAGATGTGTTTTATTACATCACGCTGATGAACGAGAACTACGCGCAGCCGAGCTTACCCGCAGAGATGCATGACCAAGTCATACGAGGGTGCTATTTGTTTGAGAAGTATGCCGCTCAGGCAAACGACTCGACTCAAGCTGTCACACTTCTAGGCTCTGGCGCAATCCTGACTGAAGTGATCAAAGCGGCTAAGCAACTCGCAACTCAAGGCGTCACGACCTATGTCTACAGCGTCACAAGCTGGAGCGAACTCGCACGCGACGGCCTGGCCTGCCAAAATGCGCGCTTAGCCGGTTCTGCTGCAGCAGGCGTACCTTTCATCTATACCCAGCTAGGGGCAAGCCAAGGGCCGATCGTCGCAGCCACTGATTATGTGCATGCCCTGCCAGAGTCTGTCCGCGCTTACCTGCCCGCTAATCGCCGTTACTTAACACTCGGCACAGACGGCTTTGGTCGAAGCGATACCCGTGCTGCCTTACGTGAATATTTTGGGGTCGATGCTGCAGCAATCGTACGCGCAGCGGTGCTCGCTTTAGAATAGCGGGATGCCCTCGACACCAGCCCAAACATCACCAAGCACGATCAGCGTAGACACGCCAACAGGCGACACTCACCGTGACACCACGCTGAGCGTCGCGGCAGGTGCGCAGGCAGCCAACCAAAATAATCCCAGGCCAGCTGCTGCCTCGGCAGTTTTACAACAGGCACCGGGCCTAGTGCTAGATGCCTGTATTTTGATGTCTGGTTTGCTGCGGCCGCTGCTTCTTAATCTCGGTCATGCCGGCCTGTTGATACCGCTTTGGACAGACAAGATTGGGCAAGAATGGCAGCGTAATGCCGCCCGCCTATGGCCGATTGAGCCAGAGCTATTAAAAAAAGAATGGCAGCTCATGCAAGAGCAATTTCCGCACTCAAACATGGGCGACGTTACCGAGTTTGAGGTAGACCTTCGACACACTGATCGTAAAGATAAGCACGTAGCCGCAACAGGTATTGCAGGCGTTGCAAAACACATTGCGCGGCCGATCAGCGTATTAACCTGGAACCTCAAAGACTTTAGCCGCTCTGAACTACGCAGACAACAACTCGGCCTGATCGACCCCGATCGCTTGTTATCACAGTGGTGGCCCACCCAGTCATCGCTTTTGCAGCAGCATATCAATTCGACGGTTGAAGAGCTTTTTTCAACTGGCAGACGCCAGCCTGAGCCAGTTGTGGCGATGCTAAAACGCGATCGCTTATTTAGATTGGCGGGGTGCTACGACCGCTTGCTGCAACAGCGCGCGAGTATTGATGCGAAATCTTGATGTCAATTGAAAGGTGCAAGCAGGCAACGCGAATGATTTGATCCGGCAGTGATCCCCAAAGAAAAACCCCCGCAAGCACCAAGGTGCGAGCGGGGGTTTTTTAATGCGTTGTGCTGCAGTCAGTCTAAAGATTTAAGGACTAAAACAGCCTAAAACGTTAGACCTTACAGCTTAAGCCTGTGGTGCAGCGGGTGCTTCTGGGGCCGCAGCAGGTGCCTCAGTTGATGCCGGAGCACCGCCTTCGACTTGTTGCTCGATGCCACCAATCGCTTTCACTGACAGACGCAGACGACCTTTGTCGTCGGCCTCGATCACTTTGACGCGCAGAGGTTGACCGACTTTCAGGACATCGTTGATATTAGCGATACGATAGTTGGCGATCTCGGAGATATGCAGCAAACCATCACGACCAGGCAAGACCTGAACGATGGCGCCAAAATCTAACAGACGCAACACGCTGCCGTCATAGACCTGACCGACTTCAACTTCTGCAGTCAGTTCAGAGATACGACGCTGCGCTTCGTGGGCACGATCAAGATCGGCGCTCGACACAACGATGGTGCCATCATCTGAAATATCGATCTGGCAACCGGTTTCTTCGGTCAGCGCACGAATCGTCGCGCCGCCCTTACCGATCACATCGCGAATCTTTTCAGGATTGATTTTCATGGTGAGCATGCGTGGTGCAAACGCTGACAGTTCAGTACGCGCACCTGAAGTGGCTTCGCGCATTTTTGCCAGAATATGCAAACGACCGTCACGGGCTTGCGCCAGTGCGACCTGCATGATTTCTTTGGTGATACCTTGGATCTTGATATCCATTTGCAAAGCAGTAATACCTTGCTCGGTACCTGCCACTTTGAAATCCATATCGCCCAAATGATCTTCATCACCCAGGATGTCTGTCAACACAGCAAATTTGCCGGCATCCAGAATCAAGCCCATTGCCACACCAGCCACCAAATCTTTAACAGGCACGCCAGCATCTAACATTGCCAGTGAGCCGCCGCAGACCGAAGCCATTGACGACGAACCGTTTGATTCGGTGATTTCTGAGACCAAGCGAATGGTGTACTGAAAATCAGCCGCGTTAGGCAACAAAGGCACGAGCGAGCGCTTAGCCAAACGGCCATGGCCGATTTCGCGACGCTTGGGCGTACCCACACGACCTGTTTCACCAGTGGCAAACGGAGGCATGTTGTAGTGCATCAGGAAACGATCACGATACTCACCCATCAGGGCATCGATAATCTGTTCATTTTGCTTGGTACCTAGCGTTGCAATGACCAGTGCTTGCGTTTCACCGCGTGTGAACAAGGCGCTGCCATGCACGCGTGGCAATACGCCCATACGGATGCTAATTGGGCGCACGGTACGTGTATCGCGACCATCGATGCGTGGCTCGCCTGACAGAATTTGACTACGCACAATGCGGGCTTCGAGGTCAAACAAGATGTTATCAACCACAACGCCATCATGCTTAGGTGTACCTTGCGCAGCGGCTTCTTCAGCAAGTTTGGCATGCACATCAGAATAAACCTGACGCAACTGAGTCGTACGCTCTTGCTTTTGACGAGTTTGGTAGGCTGCGTTCAACGGGCCTTGTGCAGCAGCAGATACGCTTGCAATCAACGCTTCGTTTTTAGCAGCAGGTTTCCAATCCCAATCAGGCTTGCCAGCATCGCGAACGAGTTCATGAATGGCGCCAATGACTGCTTGCATTTGGGTATGACCAAACACGATGCCACCCAGCATGATCTCTTCTGAAAGCTGTTGGGCTTCAGATTCAACCATCAGCACTGCGGCCTCGGTACCAGCAACGATCAAATCCATTTGCGAGGTTTTGAGTTGCGAGGCGGTTGGGTTGACCAAATACTGACCATCGATATAACCGACACGTGCGGCACCGATAGGGCCGTTGAACGGGATACCCGAGATGGCCAGCGCTGCAGAGGCACCGATCATGGCGGGAATATCAGGATCGATTTCAGGGTTGCAGGACAAGACGTGAATGATGACCTGAACTTCGTTGTAGAAGCCTTCTGGAAACAACGGACGCAATGGACGATCGATCAAACGCGAGGTCAGTGTTTCTTTTTCTGAAGGCTTGCCTTCACGTTTAAAAAACCCACCGGGGATTTTGCCCGCAGCGTAGGTTTTTTCGATGTAGTCAACTGTCAGGGGGAAAAAATCTTGACCCGACTTGGCATCTTTTTTTGCAACAACCGTTGCGAGTACGACAGTGTCTTCGACAGTAACCAACACTGCACCTGATGACTGGCGAGCAATTTCGCCGGTTTCAAGCACAACGGTGTGTTGGCCATACTGAAAAGATTTGGTCACTTTATTGAACATGACATTTATTCCTTACAAATGAAAAACCGTGGGCAGTGCGGCAAAAATGCCGCAGCGACCACGGTTGCTTCACGGGGAGACTGCCCCATGGATTTTGATCACTTACGCAGACCGAGTTTTTCGATCAGCGAGCGATATGAATCTGGGTTGCGGCCCTTGAGATAATCGAGCAGCTTACGACGACGGCTAACCATACGCAGAAGGCCGCGGCGTGAGTGGTGGTCTTTAATATGTGCTTTGAAGTGACCTGTCAGTTCGTTGATACGAGCTGTCAGCAGAGCCACTTGAACTTCAGGAGAACCGGTATCGCCTTGTGCGCGTTGATACTGCGCGACGATGTCGGATTTTTTAATATCAGCAACAGACATTTTTAAGCCTCAAATGACAAGCGTTAAAGCCGAGGTGCTTTAACGTGATTAAAAAAGAACGAACTTTACAGACAACCTTCTAGCGAAAAAAATACTATAAGCTGCGCGTAAACGCTTTACTAAAAAACAATTTAATGGAAAAAGATCCAGTAAAGCCTGAGAATTATAGCTTATTGACTAAAATGGTGACATTCCGCCTATCGGCGCGCAAAAAGGCTACGTTTGCTTGGCGACTGGCAAGGTTTTTGAAGCACTTTAATCACGCATCAACTAATTAATTCTTAGGCATAATATGCGCACGCAAATATATGTGGCAATGTTGTTAGTCTTCGCACTTGGTGGCTGTGCACAACTGCAATCTGCCAAGCCTGGCACCCCAGTGGCCGACATCATCAAGCAATTTGGCAAACCCACCATCGCCTGCCGTAACCCAGATGGTACTGAGCGACTGGTCTGGTCACAACAACCGTTTGGACGTTACGCCTGGGGCACAAACATCACCAAAGACAACACCATTGGTCCGGTCACTCAGGTACTGACCGACGCACATTTTGAGCTGTTATCCACCGGAACCTGGTCTGACGAACGCGTCCGTTGTGAATTTGGTCCCCCTGCAGATATTGGAGGCATTGCCAAAGGAAACGAAAAAGTCTGGTCGTACCGCTATTTTGAATCCTCAGTGTGGTATTCGTTGATGTACGTCTACATGGGGCCCAACGGCAACCTGGCTAATCGCCACAACCCGGGGCCCGATCCGGCGTATTTGCAAAACGACCGCTAACTTATTCGGCCCCGCTGCGCAACGCCACCTGCTTAGACAGGCGGCGCCAGCGCCACAGCCATACGCCCCAACCCGACAGCCCGTACACAATAAACAGGCCAAACAAAATCACAGGCGGGTTGCTTGAAATAAAGACAAAGCCAGCAACAAAAACCAAAATCACCCAAAACGGCACGCTGCGGCTCAGGGCAAAGGCTTTGCCGCTGTAAAACGGCAGATTCGAGACCATCGCAATGCCGCAATAAATCGTGATCGCAAAGGCCGTCCAAGCCAAAAACTCATGAGGCACTTGCAAGCGATTATCGACCACCAACCAAACAAAACCTGCAATCAAGGCGCCGGCCGCAGGGCTAGGTAAGCCTTGAAAAAAGCGCTTGTCCACCACTGCAATATTGGTATTAAAACGCGCCAACCTTAGAGCAGCACCGCAGACATACACAAACGCGGCCAACCAACCCCAGCGACCTAAATCTTGCAGCATCCACTCGTACATCACCAGCGCCGGCGCGACGCCAAACGAGGTCATATCTGAAAGCGAGTCGTATTGCTCGCCAAACGCCGAGGTCGTGTTGGTCAGTCTGGCAACCCTACCATCCATTCCGTCAAGCACCATCGCAACAAATATGGCAATGGCCGCCATTTCAAAGCGACCGTTCATCGCCTGAACCACTGCATAAAACCCGGCAAAAAGTGCCGCAGTTGTGAACGCATTGGGCAGCAAATAAATACTGCGGTGGCGAAGATCAGGGTCGCGCAATGGATTATTAGGCATCTTTAGACTCAGCTAGTTGACGCAGGCAAATCCGCCAGCACCGTACTCGTTGCGCTTACCTTATCACCAATTGCGACTCTGGCGCGCGATCCTAGCGGCAAATAAACATCTACACGCGAACCAAAGCGAATAAAACCGTAGCGTTGCCCGCGCGCCAAGGTGTTGCCAGCCTTGGTATAGCAAAGGATGCGCTTGGCGACCAAGCCGGCAACCTGAACCGCCGTCACAAGGTGGCCAGCAGGCGTGCGCAACACCATAGCGTTACGCTCGTTTTCGAGCGAGGCCTTATCAAGCGCTGCGTTAAAAAACTTACCCGGAAAATATTGCGTTTTAAGCACTTCACCATCAACTGGGCTGCGATTGCTGTGCACGTTAAAGACATTCATGAATACGCTAATCTTGAGTGCCTGGCGTTCACCGTAGGGATCAAGGGTCTGCTCGACCACCACAATGCGGCCATCGGCGGGCGACAAGACTGCCAAAGGCTCGGTTGAGCCCGAGCGAGCCGGATCGCGAAAGAATTGCAGCACAAAGACTGCAATCACCCAAAAGAAGATTGACCAGCCAAGCGACCAAAAGCTGACAAGCACAGCGATGAGTATCGAGCCAGCCAAAAAAGGCCAACCCTCGCGGGCGATTATGGGGTGTGGATAGTGTGGTGTATTCATCATGCCGAAAGGTTAACCCAAAAAAACACGCCCCGAAGGGCGTGATTCAAAAACAAACTAAACACAAAACTAGTTCTTTGTTTTGTCGACCAACTTGTTTGCTGCGATCCAAGGCATCATCGCGCGCAATTTAGCGCCGACCACTTCGATCTGCGATTCAGCATTGATACGACGACGTGAAATCAGTGCAGGTGCACCAGCCTGATTTTCGAGAATGAAACGCTTGGCGTACTCGCCAGTCTGAATGTCTTTGAGCGCTAAACGCATAGCATCGCGTGTCGCCTCAGTCACAATCTTAGGACCAGTCTCGTACTCGCCGAACTCAGCGTTGTTAGAGATTGAGTAGTTCATGTTGGCGATGCCGCCTTCATAAATTAGGTCAACAATCAACTTGAGCTCATGCAAGCACTCAAAGTAAGCCATTTCAGGGGCGTAGCCAGCTTCAACCAAGGTATCAAAACCTGCCTTGATGAGTTCAACCGTACCGCCGCACAACACAGCCTGTTCGCCGAACAAGTCGGTTTCAGTTTCTTCGCGGAAGTTGGTTTCGATCACACCAGCGCGACCACTGCCGATCGCGCAAGCGTACGACAAGGCGACGTCGCGTGCCGAACCTGAGTTGTCTTGATGCACAGCCACCAATGAAGGTACGCCGCCACCTTGCGAGTACGTACCACGCACAGTATGGCCTGGAGCCTTAGGAGCGATCATGACGACGTCAATATCTGCACGGGGCACGACTTGACCGTAATGCACGTTAAAACCGTGTGCAAACGCTAAAGCAGCGCCAGCCTTGATGTTGCCGTGAACGCTTTCACGATACACCTGGCCGATGTTTTCGTCGGGCAAGAGCATCATGACTAAATCAGCAGCTTTCACTGCATCAGCCACTTCAGCGACTTTTAGGCCGGCGTTAGCAGCTTTTGCCCATGAGGCGCCATCTTTACGCAAACCAACCACAACCTTGACACCCGACTCATGCAGGTTCAAAGCGTGGGCGTGACCCTGCGAACCGTAACCAATAATAGCAACAGTCTTGCCTTTGATCAGGGACAAATCACAATCTTTATCGTAGTAAACCTTCATTCTGGGCTCCAGATTTTTAAGTTGAATGCAAATAATCAGAAAAACAAATCGGCTTCGCTTAAACGCGAGACAAGCACCGATCAAAGCTTGAGGATACGCTCTCCACGACCAATTCCTGAAACGCCCGTACGAACCGTTTCAAGAATTGCGCTGCGATCCAACGCATCAATAAACGCCTGTATCTTCTCTTGGTCACCCGTGAGTTCAATGGTGTAGGCTTTGTCGGTCACATCAATGATACGGCCGCGAAAAATATCCGCCATCCGTTTCATTTCTTCGCGCTCTTTACCCACCGCCCGAACCTTGATCAACATCAACTCGCGTTCGATATGAGGCCCCTCGGTTAGATCGACAACCTTGATCACATCGACTAGGCGATTTAGGTGCTTGGTGATTTGTTCGATCACGTCATCAGAGCCCATCGTGACCAGCGTCAGACGCGACAAGGTCGAGTCTTCAGTCGGCGCAACGGTGAGAGTTTCGATGTTGTAACCGCGAGCAGAAAAGAGACCCACCACGCGCGATAAGGCGCCGGGTGCGTTTTCCATCAGAACAGAAATAACGTGTTTCATGGTGGTCTCCGTTATAGATCTTCAGAACCGAGCAACATCTCGGTCAGACCTTTGCCCGCCTTGACCATCGGCCAAACGTTTTCTTCGCGATCGGTGATGAAGTCCATGAACACGAGGCGATCTTTTAATTTGAACGCTTCGCGCATGGCGCCATCCACATCCGAAGGTTTGTCGATTCGCATCCCAACGTGACCGTAGGCCTCGGCGAGTTTGACGAAATCGGGCAACGCATCCATGTAAGACTCGGCGTAGCGAGACGAATAATCAATTTGCTGCCATTGCCGAACCATCCCTAAATAGCGATTGTTCAAGCATAAAATCTTAGGGGTCAGATGATATTGACGGCAGGTCGACAACTCTTGGATATTCATCTGAATCGAGCCTTCGCCCGTGATGCATGCCACTGTTGCGCCTGGGTTAGCCATTTGCACGCCCATCGCGTAAGGCAAGCCCACGCCCATCGTGCCTAATCCACCCGAGTTAATCCAGCGGCGCGGTTTGTCAAAACCGTAGTACTGCGCCGCCCACATTTGATGCTGACCCACGTCAGAGGTCACGTAGGCATCACCCTCGGTGACTTCCCATAGCTTTTGCACAACCGACTGGGGCTTGATGACTTCGTTTGAACTGGCAAATTTCATGCACTCTTTGCCACGCCAAACTTGTACCTGCTGCCACCATTTGGCCAAGGCCTCAGGATTTTGACGGGTTTCAGTTGCGCTGATTTTGTATTGCGCAATTAAATCAATCAGCACGTCTTTGACGTTACCCACAATTGGCACATCGACTTTGACGCGTTTTGAAATTGACGACGGGTCAATATCAACATGAATAATCTTACGAGCATTTTGCGCAAAATGCTTTGGGTTACCAATCACGCGATCATCAAAGCGCGCACCCACCGAAATCAACACGTCGCAGTGTTGCATTGCCATATTGGCTTCGTAGGTGCCGTGCATGCCAGGCATACCGACAAATTGCGAATCTGAAAACGGAAAAGCGCCCAAGCCCATGAGGGTGTTGGTGCAGGGCGCCCCGACTAGTTTGACGAACTCGTGCAACTCGGCAGACGCATCAGACAGAATCGCGCCACCACCGCTATAAATCATGGGGCGCTCGGCTTGCAACAGCATCTGCACAGCTTTTTTGATTTGCCCTTGATGGCCCTTTACGACCGGCGCGTAAGACCGCAACACGGGGTCGCCTTTGGCGGGCGTGTATTTGCAATGTGCAGCGGTAATATCTTTAGGGATATCAACAAGCACGGGGCCTGGACGACCGGTGCGGGCGATATAAAACGCCTTGCGCATCGTATCGGCCAAGTCTTTGATATCGCGCACTAAAAAGTTGTGCTTCACGCAAGGGCGTGTAATCCCTACGGTATCGCATTCTTGAAAAGCGTCTTCACCGATCGCGTGCGTGGGCACCTGACCGCTGATGATCACCATTGGAATCGAATCCATGTAGGCAGTTGCGATACCCGTCACGGCGTTGGTCACGCCGGGGCCACTGGTGACCAAGCACACGCCAACTTTGTTTGAGGATCGCGAGTACGCATCGGCGGCGTGCACGGCAGCTTGCTCGTGTCGCACCAGAATATGCTGAAATTTATCTTGCTTGTAGATTGCGTCGTAGATGTATAAGACCGCGCCACCAGGGTAACCAAAAACGTGTTCTACGCCTTCGTCAGCCAGGCAACGCACGACGATGTCTGCGCCATTGAGTTCCATAAGTTCATTCCTTTCATTACCGGCATCGCCCATCTGATTGCATCCTCGTCTTGAGAAATGCTGAACCGCTACATGTTCAGCAACATGATCCGACGCTTTTAGACTCACGGAGCCTAGCCACCCGGACACCTTGCCAATCTGTCGCGCATTCGCCATCAGGCTATGCACGCACCCAACAGGGGTGCACTGGATCGAAACGGAAGCGCTTGCCGCAGCTTGTGGCAGGGAAAGCAGCAAAAGTTTAGATGGCAAGACTGTTTGGGCGGTGACCCAAACTAAAAGCCATTGCACAAAAAAGCGGTGGGCTTAAAGGTGCGAGCCGATAACTGTAACCCGTTGTGCGTCGCAGCGCAAATTGAGATACCCTCAAGGCCTATGGGCAATCGATTGCCTGTTGCTGTGCTGCACAATTTACCAAGGCCCGCCTGAGCCATGAATTTAAACTACGGCCCTTTACAGCGCTTTTTGTTCAGCCACCACTTTTATAGTGGTGTCAGGCGTGCGGCCGGAATTTTGCTGCCAATCGCAATCTTGGGTGGAGTCTTTGGTTGGTATGCCAGCGGTCTGATCGCAACCTTCGGTGCGCTGTGCGTGGCTTTTATCGATCAGCCAGGGCCCCACGAGCACCGGGCGCGCGAAATGCTGGGCGGCACAGCCTTAAGCACCCTGACCGTCACCCTAACCGGGTTAGCGTCTTCTCATCCGCTCTTAATCTGGGTCGTTGTGATGGGGCAGTGTTTTGCCTTCTCTATGCTGGCCGTCTATGGCAAAAAGGGCGGGCAAATCGGCTTTGCCTGTTTGTTGCTCATGACTGTCACCTTGCACAACGCGCTCTCGACCCAAGACGTCTGGGTACATGCGCTGACCTCTTTAGGTGGCGGTCTGTTTTACACCCTGTTTAGTTACTCGGTTAGCCGGGTGATGCAATTGCGCGAAAAAGAGCAAGCGTTGTCGGTTGCCCTTTTTGCCACAGCCGATTACATCGCGCGGCGCGCCGACATGTACGACTTAGATCAAGACCTGGAAGAAAGCTACCGAAAGCTGATTGTCTGCCAAGCCGACATGACAGATAAACATCAAGCTGCGCGTGACATGGTCTTGCGTGGCCTAGCGACCCCAAAGGCACAAAGCGACTCAAATCGCATAATGCTTTGGAATCTGTTCGTTGAAATGATTGCGATTCTTGATCTGCTGGTCGCCACACGCACCGACTATGCTTTTTTACGGCAAAAACTTGAGGGCACGGACGCCCTGCTGTTTATGCGCGACGCTCTGCATAAAATGGCGAGTGATCTTGAGCGCATCGCGCTTGCCGTGGCGCGCGAGCACACCGCACCGCAACGCAGTAGCGTCAAAGCAGAGTTGCGTGCACTTGAGTTTGAAATACAGCAAATGCACACCGATGGGTTGGCGCAGCGCGACCCTGAGCTCTATTCCTTATGCATCGAAATTTTGCGTCGCTTACGCAATAGCGCAAAAATAATCGACCGAATGATTGTGGCAACGCGACGTGATCGCGACGCTCAACTGCTGGATCCCATCAAAATCGATCGCTCTTTAACGCAATTTCTATCACGCCAACAGTTTCGACCACGTTTAATCACAAGCAACTTACGGCTTGACTCACCTATTTGTCGCTATGCGTTGCGCGTCACACTTGCCGCGGGTATCGCGCTTGCACTCTCGGCGCTGATCCCTGCGCTGGCCCGCCAGGGCTATTGGATTTTGCTGACCGTACTGATCATCATGAAGCCGGGCTTTGCACTGACGCGCCAACGCAACGGGTGGCGATTGGTAGGCACCTTGGTAGGCTGCGGGCTAGCGTTTGGTATTTTGTACACCACGCAGCACGAAACATGGTTGTTTGCGGCGATGGTGTTGTCAACGATTATCGGCGGCAGCCTATTGCAGATCAATTACCTGCTGGCTTCAGCGTTCAATACAAACGCCGTGCTGCTCGCGTTTAATTTTCTTGACCCCGGTGCAACGACAATCATTGCCGATCGTGCGCTTGATACCTTCTTGGGCTCGGTGATTGCGTTTGGCTGCAGCTATGTGCTGCCCTGGTGGGAGGCGCAGTTTATGCCCTCGCTGATGCGTGCTGCGATTTCAGCCAATCGCGAATACCTGCGTGCTGCGCTGACTCAAGTGCAGGCGCACCAAACGCGCGCCTCTGCGTTCGAAATTAAACGCGCCGACTTCAACATCCGCTTGGCCAGAAAAAACGTACACGTAGCGCTGGCCAACTTCGCCGAGGCGTTTTATCGCATGATGCTAGAGCCAAAATCGCGACAATGGCACGTAATCGAACTCAATAACATTGTGATACAAAATCACATGTTGTCTTCGCAAATCTCGGCTGCGGCGACCGTACTGATCAATTCGCCAAAAATCCCAGAGGCAAGCATCGAGTTTTTGAATGCCCTACTACCCCAACTGTTACCCGCGCCCGAGAAGCCTACTCCCCCTGTTCCAAAATCGTTACTAGACGGAACACTCCCAGATCTGACCTACCCGCTCAAGCAACTGCAACGCTCGATCACGCTGATCAATGAAGAAATTGAAGTGATTTACGATAAATCGCACGTAAATCTTAGGGCAACTGACACAATCTCTGAGTAAGCCTGACGTCTTTGCACTTTGCTCTTTGCTCAAGCCACCGAGCAAGTGTGCCTGCGCTGATGTAGATTGCAACTTTTTGCATTCAAAATGAGTTGCTGTCTTTTTTTATTTTTCCTCACGGCTTACACTGGTTGTCCGCGGCACGCGCCAGCCAGCTTTACCTGGTCAAGTTACTTTTGATTCACCTCTCAGGAGCTTCACATGTCAGTTCAAAACAAAGTCGCCCTCATTACCGGCGCAGCGAGCGGCATCGGCCGTGAATGCGCGCTCACCTTGGCGCGCCAAGGTGCTGCTGTGGTCGTGGCAGACCTCAACCCAGCGGCCTCTGAGTTAGTCGTTGCCGAAATCATCAAGGCGGGCGGTCGGGCCATCAGTGTGGTGATGGATGTCACCGATGAAGACGCAGTCAACGCCGGCGTTAATCGCGCCGTCACAGAATTTGGCAGTATCGACATTCTTGTGTCGAACGCCGGCATTCAAATCATTCATCCGATTGAAGAGTTTCCATATGCTGACTGGAAAAAAATCATGGCGATCCATGTAGATGGTGCTTTCTTAACCACCAAAGCAGCGATTAAGCATATGTACGACAGCGGTCGCGGCGGTTCAATCATCTATATGGGCTCGGTGCATTCGCATCAGGCCTCAAAATTGAAATCAGCCTACATCACGGCAAAACACGGCTTGCTGGGCTTAGCGCGTGCAATCGCCAAAGAAGGCGGCCCACGCGGCGTTCGTACCAATGTCGTGTGTCCAGGCTTTGTTCGCACGCCACTGGTAGACAAACAGATCCCAGAGCAAGCCGCCCTGTTCAACATGAGTGAAGAAGATGTGATTAAAAAAGTATTTTTGCAAGAAACTGTAGACGGCGAATTTACAACGACTGCTGACATCGCTAATACCGTCGCGTTTGTTGCAGGCTTTGAGACCAACGCCCTCACTGGGCAATCAATTGTTGTCAGCCACGGCTGGTCAATGATTTGATCGAGCGGAGTCAGTCGTGAATACCCTTGAAGCAGCGCGCTTTTCTAGACAAATCGGTTTTGGCTTTGCCCCTGACGAAACAATACCAAGTGACGTGATCGGTTGGGCGCAAGATCAATTGAACCGCGGGCCCAACGTTCAGTTTTTTGCAGACCGACAAGGGCATTTGCTCAAGGATCTACCCGAAGGATTAACACTTCTGCATACGCAAGCAGAGGTTGCCGAAGCATTATTTCAACACGACCAAGCGCGCCTGCTAAGCAACGAAAAAGCCAAGGTATTGACGCCGTCAGAGGTTGAGAAATTTCGTTACGAGCAGGTCAATTATCCTTACTGGCGACTTGAACCTTGGAAAGAGATCTTGGCTCGCGGCGCGATGGCCGTAAACGGGCCCGCTCCGGTATTTGAACGCTTTTGGCACTTTTGGACCAATCACTTCACGGTTTCGCCGGCAGTCAATAACATCAACACCGCCGTTGGCCCGTACATGCGCATGCTAAGAGGGCACATGTCTGGATATTTTCGCGAAATGCTGAACGAGGCCGTGACACATCCAGCGATGGTGCTTTACCTCGACAATGCCAAGTCGACTGGACCAAATTCGCCAGCCAGAGCCAAAGGCAGACTCAAAGATTCGTTTAACGAAAATCTTGGGCGTGAGTTACTTGAGTTGTTTACCTTGAGCCCCGCCGCGGGTTACACCCAAAACGACGTGATCGCCACCGCAATGATTTTGACCGGCTGGAGTGTGAGGCGTCGGCAACGCAATCAATCGGTGTCCGGGCCCTATGGCAGCTATTTCGATGACAATAAGCATGAGCCATCGAGTCAAACGGTCATGGGCCAACAATATGGTGGTGCGTATGCGAATCGCGACAAATTACTGAGGTTAATGGATGACCTTGCCCGTCATCCGGCCACAGCGCGCCACATCTCTACAAAACTAGCAACGGCCTTTATTACAGACACGCCCTCACCTGAACTGATCAGCCGCTTAAGTGCGGTCTTTCAAAAATCGGATGGCCATCTTCCCACCATTCACAAGGCTGTCATCGCAGAGGCTGCCGCGGCCGGCCCTGTTTTACGTAAATTTTCAAACCCCGAGACGTGGCTCTGGACCATCTATCGCGTCACTGGCGCGACGTTACCGGTTGTCTTGCCGCTGAAAGACACAAAAGGTGAAAGGCTGCATGAGTTGCTGTCAGAGCTAGGTCAAGCCATTCACAATTGCCCGCAGCCAAATGGTTGGTCGCTTTACGACCGCGACTGGCTTTCAAAAGAAATGCTTGATCGAAGAATTCGTTACGCCTTTCAGTTTGCTCCCCGCTTAGTCAGCCAAGGCGATCAGCTCAACGAGGTTGTCATCAGACAGCATGGCGAACAAAGCGCAATCTTCAAAACGCTCAAGCAAGCGCGACGCATGCCCGATCAGTCGCTTAGAAGCCTTTGGGCTGTGTATTTGACTTCACCCGCTATTCTTTGGGGTTAAACGCAATGAAACGAAGAGAGTTTATTAAGTTTTCAGCGAGCCTGACACTTGCAGGTGCTGCGCCGTGGGCCAACTCGGCTCAACCCTCTCAAGCCAAGCGCTTGTTAGTCATCATGCTACGAGGCGGCATGGACGGCCTTGCAGCGATCCCGCCTTTTGCGGATTCTGATATTGGGTCATTGCGTTCTGAATTGATTCCCTCGAATTTACTGGCTGGCAATCAGTTTTTTGGCATTCATCCCGCATTACCCACGTTTGCAGAATTGATGGTCGCCGGGCAAGCGACTGCGATTCATGCCACAGGTTTTGGGTATACGGGTCGCTCGCACTTCGAGGGGCAAGACATCATGCAAAGCGGCATCATGAAACCCTATGCCTCGGCCTCAGGCTGGCTAGGTCGGGCGATGCGAACAGCACAGTCAAAGGGCGGCGTGGCGATTTCGATCCCCATGCCACTCATTTTGCGAGGCGATGCTGCGTCAGAGACCCAGTACCCGAGTTGGATGCAAGCACCACCCAAAGCGACCTATGAACTCGTGAGCCAGCTTTGGGCTAACGTCCCAGAGCTCAAACCCTATGCTGCGCGCCTTCTACAAGCAGACAACATACGCTTGGCAGCAGACGGAACACCCGAACCGAATCAACAACGTCGAACAGCCTATAGCCTAGCCAAAGAAGCTGCACAAAAAATGCAGTTACCCGGCGGGCCGGTGGTCGGTGTATTGGACTTTAACGGTTTCGATACCCATGCTGGGCAAGGCGCGGCCGAAGGGGTCAACGCCACGAAGCTCAAACAAATTGACGATGCCCTTAGGGGCTATCGCGAGGGCATTGGTACCAAGTGGGGGCAGAGCCTTGTCATCACCGTAACCGAATTTGGCAGAACGGTCGGCATCAACGGAACCTTAGGTACCGATCATGGCTGGGGTTCATGCATCTTGGCCGCTGGCGGATTGGTCAAAGCAAAGGGGATCGTAAGTCAGTGGCCCGGCTTAAAAAAATCTCAACTCTTTGAGGGCCGTGATTTGAAGGTGACGGTCAATGCGCTGGCCGTCTACGCGGATGCTATTCAATCAGTATTCGGCTTACCGCCCGAAGTGATTCAAAAAGAAGTGTTCTCTTATGCGCGCGATTCGTTTGACTCGCGTTTGTTCGTTTAGCAGGCACTAACCAGTCAGTTCGTATAGCAGGCACCCACCAGTCATCTACGTGCTTGCAATGCGCGCTTACGACACAAGCGCGACTCGCGGGTAAGGCTTCACCTCTTTATCTAATTTGCGCGTAAAACCTGGCCGTTCAGTGCAATAAGAATGTCAAGGTGCAGCGTTCAACCTACGCGCCGAAACACGAGCTTGTCCTCAGTCGACAAGCTCGCCGTAAAGGCATAGCCCTCACTATTAAATTTTTTCAACTCTTCTGGTTTGGTGACACGCTGCTCAATCGCAAAGCGCGCCATCAGGCCACGCGCACGCTTCGCATGAAAACTCACGACTTTGTACACATCGTTTTTGCCATCCTGAAACACGCATTGAACGATGCGTGCGTTCAGAGTTTTGAGGTCGACGGCTTTGAAATATTCTTCAGAGGCTAGGTTCACCAGAACGGGGGCCTTCTCTTTTGCTAAGCGCTCGTTCAGATAAGGGGCGATGGTGGTTTTCCAAAAGGCATACAGATTAGGCCCGCCCGGGTTCTCAAGCTTGGTGCCCATTTCAAGTCGATAGGCTTGCATCAGATCGAGCGGCCTCAGCACACCATACAGGCCACTCAAGATTGCCACATGCTCTTGCGCCCATTGCAAATCTTTTTCTTTGAGCGTGGCCGCGTTCAAGCCCTCGTACACATCACCGTTAAACGCCAAAACAGCCTGGCGTGAATTTTTTTGCGTAAAGGTTTTTTTCCAGGTGGCGTAGCGCTCAACGTTGAGCTGCGCCAAGGCTTCACTCAAATCCATCAAAGACGCGACGTCATCGGCCGATTGCGTTTTCAGCACCTTAATGAGCTGAGCGGCCTCTTCTACAAACAATGGTTGAGTGTGCAGGTCAGTTGGCAGGGCCGAGTCGTAATCCAGTTTTTTTGCTGGAGAAAGTACAAAAAGCATCGCGAGGGTCTCATGAAATGGGTGACTAAAGTCGAGTTTAGCGGCTTGTCTGCGCTTATGCGCCTTTTCACCAACTTGAACGATGATACTGACCCAACAATACGGCTAAACAGTCGGAGACGGGCCACCTAAACTTTGCTTCAAGGCTATATTGAACGCCTCTGCCTTCGATGAAGCGAGATTTTGAGCGTGAAGCTAATAAAACGCGGTTTCTGCTAGAATACTTGGCTTGACCAAGGTATGGCGCAACGCCGTCTTACCAGCGATTGATTCCCCAATTGCACCCGCCGGAGAGGTGGCAGAGTGGTCGAATGTACCTGACTCGAAATCAGGCGTGGGTGCAAATCCACCGTGGGTTCGAATCCCACCCTCTCCGCCAAAACTATTTCGAACTGATTCCAAGTCGTTCGAACTATTTCCAACCCGTTCGGGGTTTCTTTGAGCTTTGGCTGTTAAGACAGAGCCAATTTAGCTGATACTAAACGGTTGATGCTTACACCCAGATCAGCAGCCTCGGTAGCGAGGCGACGATGCACGAGCGATGGCACTCGAACCATGAAGCGGCCGCTGTAGTTCTTTTCAGCAAGCGCTTCTGGGATGGGTTCACCACAGGCAGTCATTTCGGCAACCACTTCACCCACGACTCGGCGGATACCGGAAAGTGCTTTTTCAGGGCTGGCTGCAAGCCAAGAGAGCGAGGGAAACTCTGTGCATAAACCCACGTGCTCGTTGTCTTCGGCAGACCAAGTGACACGATAGGTGTAGTGATTGATGTTCATGGCTTAGCTCCTAAACGCTCAATGGCAAGAAAGACTTGTCGAACTTGATAAGCCTTTGCCTTTCCTTTGTTGTTCTGAATAAATGGTACCAATAGTGATATCAAATATCATCAAATATCAAATACAAATGACTCGACAATCTACAGAGATGCCTTGATCTTATGCGTAAGATTGGGAAAACGGCGCGGTAGGGGTAGTTAGTATCCCACCCTCAGACCAAAAGCAAAAAACCTGAGATCGCAGCACATCGGGCGGTTTGTGATGTTGTCAGGGCTGCCCGCCAGCTGATTCGGCTAACGCACATTCGCCTTCAATTGCCCATAGTTAAGCGTGACCTTGTGCTTGGAGATCAGGTCAATAACGATGTATTCTTCGGCCACCGCGTTGCCTCCGCAGGCAGGTGCGTCCACGATGACGACGGAAGAAGCGCCCTTGTAGTGGGCGCAATACATTTCGCCATAGCAAGACGCAGGCAGTTTAACTTCATCAGAGTCGTTGATCAGGACACTGACGCCGTTGTTGGCTGGTGCCCAACGCACGCCCCTTGCAAATTGAACGTTCCCGGCGGGGCAGCTGATGCGCTTGACCAGGAGTTCTTTATTCGAAAAAGCGTTCAGCGTCGCTCTGCCTTGAGCGAAGGCTAGGGGTGAGAAAACAAGCGTGATGAGGGCTGCAAAAACAAAGCGGTGCATAACGGCTCCAGGTGATTAATTTCCCGGAGTTTACTCGCGGGTCGGGAGATTCATCGGCTAATCCGAGAAGCACCAGAGCTGACATTGCGCTGCAACAATTCAACCATAAACTTTACCTTGACTTCGCTGGCATCGACGATCTGAATTCCTCCACCATATTCTGATCTGCCAAAAAAGGTGGAAAGCGCAGGACGACTTCTCGCCAACCGTTCTACCAAGGGAGTATGCAAAATGCTCATGCAAGACAAAGTCGCCATCGTGACCGGTGCTGCTAGCGGCATCGGCCGCGGCATCGCGCTCGCATTTGCCCGCGAAGGTGCCAAGGTCGCCATTGCTGACATGAATCTGGAAGGCGCGGAAGCTGTCGCCAAGAGCATCCGTGATGACGGCGGCCAAGCTATTGGCGTGGCGATGAACGTCACAAGCGAAGAAGAAGTCAATTCCGGGGTCGAGAAAACAGTCAATGAATTTGGTCGGGTCGATGTCTTGGTTAGTAATGCCGGTGTTCAGATCGTGCATCCGGTGCATGAATTTCCGTTCGACCAGTGGAAGACCATGCTCGCAATCCACCTCGATGGTGCTTTCCTGACTACCAAGGCCTGTCTCAAGCACATGTATGGGCAAGGCCAAGGTGGATCGATCATCTATATTGGCTCTGTGCACTCTAAAATGGCCAGCCTGCTCAAGGCACCCTATGTGACCGCCAAGCATGGCCTGATCGGCCTTTGCCGCGTCGTGGCGAAAGAGGGTGCTGCCCACGGCGTGCGGGCCAATGTGGTCTGTCCTGGCTTCGTGCGCACGCCGTTGGTCGACAAGCAGATTCCCGAGCAGGCTAGGGAACTCGGCATTACCGAAGAAGACGTCATCAAGAAAATCATGCTCAATGAGACAGTCGATGGCGAATTCACCACTGTTGAGGATGTTGCCGCTGCCTGCGTATTCCTTGGCGGCCACGCTACCAATGCGTTCACCGGCCAGTCGCTGATCGTCAGCCATGGCTGGTGCATGGAATAAGGGGCCCCTGATGAAGAACAAGATAGTTTCTGCAGAAGAAGCAGTCCGCTTGGTTCATGACGGCGACACACTGATCTGCTCCGGCTTCGGCGTCGTCGGCGTACCCGACGAACTGACGGCTGCGCTCGAAAAACGCTTTCTCGAAACCAAGGCGCCGCGCGACCTGACTCTATTTTTTGGCGGCGGCCCCGGAGACGGCAAGGATCAGGGCATGAACCGCATCGCCCACGAGGGCCTCGTTAAGCGCGCCATTGGCGGTCACTGGGGCCTGGTACCGAAACTCGGCGAACTGGCGCTGGCAAACAAGATCGAGGCCTACAACCTGCCGCTAGGCGTAATCTCGCACATGTACCGCGAAGTTGCCGCGGGCAAGCCGGGCAATGTGTCGCCGGTCGGTCTGGGAACCTTTGTCGATCCACGCCTAGAGGGCGGAAAGATAAATGCCTGCACCACGCAGGACATCGTCGAGGTGATGACTCTGGGCGGACGTGAAATGCTCTTCTACCACGCCCCTAAACCAAACGTTGCCTTTATCCGCGGCACCACGGCCGATCCGGACGGCAATATCGCCCTTGACCGCGAGGCGTTGACGCAGGACACACTAGCCATCGCGATGGCCACCAAGAACTCCGGCGGCATCGTCATCGCCCAGGTCGAGTACATCACCGAGGTCGGCGCTATGCTGCCGCGGCGCGTCAAGGTTCCGGGGATTTTGGTTGATTGCGTGGTGTTGGCCAAGTCCGAGCATCACTGGCAGACCTATGGCACACCCTACAGTCCGGCTCTGTCAGGCGAGATGCGCATTCCGCTCGACGCGCTGGCGCCGATGCCGCTTGATGAGCGCAAGGTGATTGCCCGCCGCGCCGCCTTCGAGCTGATGCCCAACGCCGTGGTGAATCTCGGCATCGGTATGCCGGAAGGCGTCGCCAACATTGCCGCCGAGGAGCGTCTTCTGCCTTACATGACGCTCACCGCCGAGCCCGGTCTGATCGGTGGCGTTCCGGGCAGCGGGCTCAATTTCGGTACTTCGACCAACGCCTCGGCGCAACTCGACATGAATCAGCAGTTCGACTTCTACGACGGCGGAGGTCTCGATCTCGCGGTGCTGGGGCTGGCCGAGTGCGACGCGCGCGGCAATATTAATGTCAGCCGCTTTGGCCCCAAACTGGCCGGTGCCGGAGGCTTCATAAATATCACCCAGAACAGCCGCATCGTGATTTTCGTCGGCACCTTCCTCGCAGGTGGCCTGAAAGTCGCGACAGGTGATGGCACGCTGAAGATTCTCAACGAAGGCAAGCACCGCAAATTCGTTGAAAAGATCGAACAGGTCACCTTCAGCGGCGAGTACGCAGTGAAGAACGGCAAGAAGGTGCTGTTCGTCACCGAACGCTGCGTGCTGGCTCTGGCCCCTGATGGGCTGGAGCTCATTGAGGTGGCGCCGGGCATCGATATCGAGCGCGATATCCTGGCTCATATGGCATTCCGGCCGATCATTAACGAACCTGTGCTGATGGACGAGCGTATCTTCCGCGACAAGCCAATGGGGCTGAAGGATACGCTGCTGTCGATTTCCCTTCTCGACCGAATTTCCTACCAGGCCGAGCGCAACGTGATGTTCCTTAACTTCCAAGGTCTCAAGCTGCGCACGCCCAAGGACGCCAAAGATGTGCAGGAAGCCGTGGAAGCCACATGCAAGGACATCAGGCGCAAGGTGGACGTGGTCGTCAACTACGATGCCTTCGAGATCGAGGAACCGGCGATTGATGCCTATGCCCAGGTGGTCGAGTACATGGTGAAGAACTATTACGCCAACGTCACACGATACAGCACAAGTTCCTTCTTGCGCGACAAACTGGGTCAGGCAATCCGCAGCCGCGGATTGGCATCTCACATCTACGAAACCCGCACCGAAGCCGAAAACTCAGTTAGCTGAGACCAAAAACAAAACACCTGAGACCTCAGCACCTCAGGCGGTTTGTGATGTTATCTGTGCTGCCCCGCCAAAACCTTGTTTGAAAGAGTTTTGGCGGGGCAATTCGTAACAAGGAGAGAACAGCATTCAACCTGCGTAGCGTTTTGAGTTGCTGTCGGTTCTAAAAATCAAGGGAAATTCTTTTGATGTGTCAGCTGTCGATACCGCTGCTGCTTCACTGATCGCAAACTGTACAACATGGTGCTTGGGCGACTTGGCGCAAACTGGATCTGTTGCGGCAGGATCCCCTGTCAATAGGAATGCTTGGCAACGACAGCCGCCGAAGTCTTTTTCTTTCTCTGAGCATGAACGACAAGGTTCTTGCATCCAGCTGTCACCCCTAAAGAAATTAAAAGCTTGGCTTTCAAACCAGATGTCTTGGATGGAATGCTCTTTCACATTTGGGATTTTAAGACCGGGTAGCTCTCGAGCGTTATGACAAGGCAAAGCTGCCCCATCTGGCGCAATATCTAAAAAGATAGAGCCCCAGCCGTTCATGCAAGCTTTCGGACGTTCTTCAAAGTAATCGGGGACGACAAAAAGCAGCTTGCATTGTTTACCGATTTTTTCACGATAAGCATTCACGGTTGCTTCGGCCGCAACAAGTTGTTCGCGAGTGGGTAAAAGCTGCTGACGATTCTTCATCGCCCAGCCGTAATATTGAGTATTTGCTAATTCGAGATACTCTGCGGATAAGTCAAGCGCCATATCGATAATCTTATCGATGTGCAGAATATTGTGTCGATGCAGCACGACATTCATCACCATTGGATAATCATATTTTTTAATTAAGTTCGCGACTTTTTTCTTGAGCTCAAATGTTTTCGTGCTGCTTAGAAAGTCGTTCATCTCCTGTGTCGAGTCTTGAAATGAAAGCTGAATGTGATCGAGCCCGGCTTGCTTCAGTGAGGCGATTCTGCTTTCATTTAGTCCAACGCCAGAGGTGATTAAGTTGGTATAAAACCCAAGCCGTCGCGCTTCTGCGACTAAGATGTCAAGATCATCGCGCAGTAATGGTTCACCACCCGAAAATCCTATTTGTGCGGCGCCGAGCGCACGCGCTTCTCGCATGACGCGAATCCATGTGTCTGTATCAAGCTCATTTTTAATGCTGTCGTAGTTGACCGGGTTATAGCAAAACACGCAATGCAAAGGGCAGCGATAGGTCAGCTCGGCGAGCAACCAAAAGGGCGGGTTGATAAGTGGCTGGGTCATTGGCTGGAGGTGATCCTATTGGATCCAGTCTTTTTCAAAGGCCGCGCGTAACATCCCTTCGATGGGGTCGCGCAAATTAGACTCACCAAAGGCCTGTTCGAGCTCGGTGATAAGTTGGGTAATTGTGTGCTCGCCGTCGCAGCGTTTCAGAATCTCGGCTGCGCTGAGATTGAGTTTGACCATGCCTTCAGGATAAAGCAATACATATGCTTGTTGCGCCTCTTCCCACTGAAGACGGAAACGTCTGTTGAGCTGGGGGCGCTCAGGAAGTTGAGCGGGAATGGAGTCGCTCATACAGGGTAAGCTTTTTCAATTCCATCAAGCATTGACCATAAGATATCAAGCTTGAATTGTAGGATGTCGAGTGCCCGCTCTTGTTGAGCGCGTGTCGTAAAGTGGTTGAGTGTGACCTCAAGACCATGATCGACATCACGCTGGGCTAAAGGAATGCGCGAACGGAAATAATGCAAACCTGCCGGCTCGATCCATGGGTAGTGTGTAGGCCACATCGCCAGACGATCTTTATGAATTTGAGGCGCGAACATTTCTGTCAAAGACGAACAGATTGCCTCTTGCCAAGGCTGCTGGCGTGCAAAGTTAACATAGGCATCACAGGCAAATTTAACCGAGGGCTCGACCTCTTTCAAAGACCACAGCCTCTCTCGATCTAAACCAACCGCGAGTCCCAGCCGAGTCCAAGCTTCAAGGCCTCCGCACTCTGTGTCGGTCTGGTATTCACCAAAGCCGTCGTGATCCAAAATTCTAGAAATCCATCTGCGGCGTGTCTCACGATCTTGACAGTTGGATAGGACGGCTGCGTCTTTGATGGGGATGATCCACTGATAATAAAAACGATTCAGGACCCAACCGCGAATTTGTTCTTTAGAACATTCGCCAGCATTCATTTTGATATTAAAAGGGTGATGAATATGATAGCTCTGACCTTTTGCGCGGAGTTGGGCTTCGAACTCTTCACGCGTCCAGACTGGTTTGAGTGCGGTCATGATCAGATCTCTAGGTGCATGCCATCAAAGGCGACCTCAATCCCAAGCGCTTGCAGTTGCAGCGCTTGCGGTGAGTCTTCGCGAAGGATGGGATTGGTATTGTTAATGTGAATCAGAATACGTCGCTTAGTCGAATAAGACGCTAACACTTCAATCATTCCGCCAGGCCCGGATTGAGCCAAATGCCCCATGTCGATCGCGCGCTTGGAGGACAGCCCCATACCGATCATTTCATCGTCCGTCCAAAACGTACCATCGACCAAAAGCACATCGGCTTCTCGCATCGCTTGCTCGACTTGCGGCTCAATCACGCCAAGACCAGGAGCATAGAATGCTGTCTTTCCGGTCGTCGTGTCAGTCATGAGTAGTCCGATGTTGTCACCCGGATGAGGGTCATGACGATGAGGGGAATACGGCGGCGCTTTGCTGGAAAGGATGATCGGCTTGAAAGTAATACCTGTTAATTCAGAAATGCTGAAATATTCTTGTTCGGGACGAATCAATCTCTGTTCGACCGTGCAGTAATGAGACAGTGTGTTGATGAGTGGCAGACCGGTCGTGAGATCGTCGAAGACTTGCTGAGTGGCATAAATGGGTAGTGGCGAATTTCTTTCGCGCAGCATCATGAGACCCGTTACATGATCCACTTGTGCATCCATCAACACAACTGCAGCGATACCGCTATCGCGTTTCTGCCTGGCTGGTTGCAAAACAGGTGTTTGTTTAATTTGAGTCAGCACATCAGGCGAAGCATTGATCAAGGCCCAGTCGGGCGATCCGTTGCCAACGATGATAGAAGACTGGGTGCGCATCCGCGCGTTGATACTACCTTGGCGTACACCTGAGCAATTCAGGCAATTGCAGTTCCACTGAGGAAATCCTCCGCCAGCCGCAGAGCCCAATACGCGTATTTGCATCACAACTCAAAAAAATAAAGGCCGAGATATCAGTCTCGGCCTTTTTTAAAAAACAATTAGCGATTGGCGATGTACATAGTGATTTCAAAACCAAAACGCAAATCAATTGCTGATGGTGTTTCCCATTTCATAGTGGTCTCCTAGAGAGCAGTGGATGTCAAGTATCTCAACGCCGTTTGTTGGCATTGAATACAATTATATAGAACATACCACATCCGTCTAGCAACTTTTTGATTTGTCGACCGCATGAAAACTAAGCTATTTGACGATATCCAACCTGTGGCGCACGGATGGCTCGCAGTCGGGAATGGGCACCAGTTGCATTGGCAAGCTAGTGGTAATCCCGAAGGCATGCCAGTGGTGTGGTTGCACGGCGGCCCGGGAAGTTCGGCAAGCCCTTTACATCGCCGATTCTTTGATCCCGCTCTGTTTTGGATCGTTCAATATGATCAGCGGGGTTGTGGAAGAAGCCTGCCGCTTGGGGCGATTGACCACAATGAGACCTCATATTTAATCGCAGATATCGAGCGTTTGCGCGAGCACCTCTCCATCACAAAATGGAGTGTGGTGGGTGGCTCTTGGGGTGGTGCCTTAGCCTTACTCTATGCGCAGGCCCATCCTGACCGCGTCAACAGAATGCTGTGCCGTAGCCCATTTTTATGTACCCAAGCTGAAATCGAAAACTTTACGGAACATCCTCCTGAGGGGTGCCGAGAACGGTGGGAAGCTTTGCAAACCCAAATGCCTACAAACTTTGAGCAGACGATTCTAGAGTTTGGCTATCGCGTATTTTGCCTTGAGAAGGACATTCAAAAACAAGTACAGCTTGCACAAGCATGGGCTAGCTACGAGGCGGCAATGAATGTTTACCCAGCTCAGGCACCTTTAACCACCTTTGGGGGGCACAAAGCGCTCATCGCACGCTATAGGGTGCAGAGTGATTATCTGTGGCAGCGGTGTTTTGTTGATTCAAATATTTTAGCGCTGGCGCATCAGCTGTCAGA
>JARXAG010000013.1 GCA_029866055.1 Burkholderiaceae bacterium | reverse complement strand
GGACTCCCAAATCAACTCATTCACAGTTAAATTGACGAGAAAATCATCAGCGTATTTTTCGACTGAAATATCCGTGTACTGAGTGACGCCAATATCATGACAAAGCAGGTCTAACTGTGAGGCTTCGTGCTTAGCCTCATGCAATGACCGACTGAATAGTACGACCCCAGTTTTGTTTTCCAATTTTTCTGGAATGATCATTGTCGTTATCCTAGGTAGGGTTTCGTTTGGTTTGTAGTTGCCCTATTTGCTATTCATTTGATGCAGCCAAAAGGCAGCATTCGGTCCAGGAGCGAAAGAATGCTTCATTTATACGACAAAATATGACGAGTTGGTGGTTCGTAAACCAAGGGAAAACCCGTCATTATTCCCAATGAATGTCGCATGACTCGCATTCGATATCATCGATTTCTTCTCATTCAGAGGATTTGTTGACCACAGTTTCAGCTAACATCGATTGGTTATTTGGATAATGGGAGAGTGGAATGGTTCGCCTAGCAGACTTGCCTGAGATTGAGCGTGAGCATCACCTCGATCGGGTCAAGCAAATACCTCAGATGTCACCGCCGCGGTTGGTTTCTGGGCCACCGCTTAGTCAACGTCGAGTGGCGTTAATCACGACCGCGGGCCTGCATGCCAGAACCGACACGCCCTTTAATTCGACGGGCAACGGAACCGATTACCGAGTGATCCCTGAGGGGTCTGACGCTGCCGATCTGGTGATGAGTCACGTATCGGTTAATTTTGATCGTTCAGGCTTTCAATCAGATTGCAATGTGGTCTTTCCGCTGCAAAGGCTTAAAGAACTTGTCGCTGAAAAATTTGTAGGGTCTGTGGCAAAGTTTCATTACTCTTTTATGGGTGCGATTTGGCCTACGACTAAGTACGAAGCTAAAGCAAAAGAATTAGCCGAGTTACTCAAGTTGGATAACGTAGACGCGGTTGTTCTATCTCCTGTTTGACCGCTTTGTACGTGCGCCGTGAGCGCCGTCGGCCGTTATTTAGAAGAGTTCGGGATCCCAACTGTGCAGATCAGTTTGATCAGAGAGCACACTGTCGCGTTTAATCCCCCAAGAGCGCTTTGGGTGCCGTTTATGTTGGGGCGTCCGTTTGGCGCGCCAAGTGACGCTGGGTTTCAGAAGAGGGTGTTGAAAGAGGCGCTTGGGCTTCTTGAATACGATTGTGATCCTATCATTCGAGATTTTCCAGATGACGCGCCGCCTGATCAGCTAGGCTATGACGACCAACAGTTGGTCTGCCCAGTTAGCTTTCCAACCCAAAGCAAGCTTGGCACGCTGAAAGAGCGGGTAATCAGCGAGGTTGCACAGCTGCAGGCCTGGCATGAGGTGAGTCTTCAGGCGCGCGGTCGAACCACGTTGGGCGTCACAGGCGCATCGCCTGAACGACTCGCAGATTTTGTGACGTCATGGTTAGGTGCAGAACCTGAGCAGATTTTGCACGATGCTGAGCAGACCGCAGCGGTTAGCGTAAAGTTTGCAACCGATGAGCTAAAGTCATTTTATTTTGAGGCAAAGCTTGCCCAGCCCGGTCAACATAGCGCAAAGTCTTTACAAGATTGGTTTTGGTTTGAAACCAGCGCCGGCGAGGCATTTTTAGCACTACGTACAAAGTTTGCTGCTGAGGGTGATCCAGAGTTTAAAGGGCTAGCTACGCTCAGTATGGTGCCTCGGGTGGTCTTAGACTCACTGGCAAAGCGTTAGTGGGGTGTAATGATTGAAAAAGAAGCCGACTGATCTTGGCTTCTTTTCAGCCACTGGGTAAGGTACAGTGAAGTTGATATAAACAAAACATTAAAACGACAATGACACTTCCGCAGGGTGTACCAGCAGGTTTTGAGCCCATTTTTATGGTCGAGCCATTTACACAACGAATTGGCCCGATCTACTCGAAACCCGATGGTGCAAATCAATTCAAGCTAGGTTTTTTGGTTGACGAGTCGCACTTGAATATTGAGCGTGTGGTGCACGGAGGCATGTTGTCTACCGTCGCAGATCAAGCGATTGGCATCAACGTTGCCCATGCCAATAGTCAATCAAACGATGTGTTAACGATGCATCTCTCAGTCGACTTTATTAGCCCGGCAGTTTTAGGGGATTGGGTTGAGGCGACCGCGACGCTGAGCAAAGTCAGTGGTCGCGTTCGTTTTGGTAATTGCGAGCTTAAAGTGGGTGAGCGTTTGGTTTTAAAAGCATCGGCAATATTTGCAGCGAGAGCGACGCAGCGCCTCAAGCCCCTTTAAAGTCAGGGCTCGATGCGATAGATGCGTATTGCATTTTGTGCAAACAGCTTGAGCTGATCGGCCATCGGAAGATCGGCCACTGAGCGTTTAAATTGCGTGTAAATGTAATCCCAACTTCCTTTCAGGCTATCGACCGGAAAGTTAGACGCGAACATGCAGCGGTCTACGCCAAACATAGCTATTGTTTCGCGAATAATCGGACCATTCTCTTCTAAGGTCCAAGGCCTGTCTGCTACGCATAGCCCTGAAATCTTGCAAGAGACGTTCGGTAGATCAGCCAGTGCTTGCATGCCTTCGCGCCAAGCTTGCATTGAGGCAACATCTCTATGCCACGGGTAGCCGGTGTGATTCAAAATAATGTTCATGTTTGGGTAGCAGGCGGCTACCTCTGCGCCTTCTTTCAGGTGCCACCAGGGTAGTCGCAGATCCCAAGACAAGTTGTATTTTTCAAGCAAGGCCAAACCTTCGATCCATTTCGGATCCTGCAAACTGCGAGGTTGCCCCCTGACGCTGTCTGTTGGGGTTGCAGCGATGATGGGCTTGGTTCGGATTCCTCTGACGCGTTTGTATTGAACCTGCTGTGCCAGTATCTCTTCTGCGTTGGGTGTATCGACCCACGCATGGGCGACGATCACAGAAGGTAACCCGTACTGCTCACTGATTTCGCTAAACCATTTTGTTTCAGCCACTTGCTGTGAGCGGTCACATTCGGCTTCAATCGCCACTGTTCCAATGACCTTGTGCAGAGCGGTATCTCGTAGATATTCTGGCGCGAGGTAGGTTCTTTGAATCGCAGAATAGTTACCCAACCAATTGTGTTCGGGGTGAATCAACCAGTCATAGTTGATGTGCCCTTGAAGATCCCACAAGTGGTGGTGAGCATCGACAATAGGAATATCGGCTTGTGGATCGTTATCTTCTTTTATCATTTTGTTTTGACTCACCCCTAATCGCTCAAAAATTGGTTATTCACGAATCCAGAGGGTTCCCCATTGCCGCATTGGCTTCAGAGGCTTTTGCAGGACCACGTAAAAAACGTGCCACGGCGACTGCAACGAGCACACCAATCAATGACCCAACAGCATAGACCCAGTACGTTGAAAAATCCCAACGTGCAAAGTCAGGCCCAAAGGCTCTTGCAGGATTAAACGCTGCGCCGTCAAAGGGGCCGCCCATCGTACCCATTGCCATCACATAGGCCCCAACAGCGAGTGGAACAGAACTGCCGTCTAGCTTTGGGCCGTTGGTCATGCTCAGTACTAACAAGACCATGCCAAAGGTCAGAATGGCCTCGAACGCAACAGACTGATAAATCATGTCGGCTGCAGGCACTGTGGCGGCTAGATTGCCTCCGGTGCCAAAGAGCATAGCAGCGACACAAGAACCCGTTGCACCTGCAATCATCTGCACAATGATGTAACAGGCGGCCATCGGGTACCCCATGTCACCGCGCAACGCAAAGGCGAGGGTCATGGCTGGATTGAAATGTGACGAGATATCACCCAGAAAATAAACTGCAGCGACCAACCAAAGTGCAGCACAAGCCGAGAGGATGAAAGCAAATTGATAGGGTGCCAGGGTCGCACCCCCGTACCCCGCCAAGATTGCTGCACCGCCTGACAAGACAAATGTCAAGCCTGAGGTCCCGATAAACTCGGAGACGAGTCGCCGAGCGCGGTGATCGTTGCTTTTCCAGTCGGCGGTGAAACGATCGCCAACCTGCTGGCGTAAGGCCTGTTGCCCCGAAGGGGTAGAGTGAAGGTTGGCGCTCATTCATCGTCTCCTGGTTATGCTTTAGCAGCAGGTACGTCAGCAGAGCCTGGCCGAGTCATGTTGATAGGCACCACGACACGGTCGAACACCGCTTCGTCAACACCTTTGGCAAGAGCGGCTTGCTTAAGTGTCGTGTTGTTATCGATCGCATAGTGTGCAATCTCTGAAGCTTTGTCGTAACCAATCACAGGCGACAGGGCAGTCACCATCATGACCGAGCGATCAATATTCGATTTGAGTTGCGCTTCATTGACAACAGCACCTTCGATCATGAACTCGCGGAAGTGATCACACATATCCGCCATAATCAACGCAGAGTGTAAATAGTTACTGATGAGAACTGGTCGAAAGGCGTTGAGCTCAAAATTGCCTTCTGAACCGCCCATTTGCACTGCAACGTCTGAACCCATAATCTGAATACACACCATGAGCATGGCTTCGGCTTGCGTGGGGTTGACTTTGCCTGGCATGATCGACGAGCCTGGTTCGTTCGACGGAAAGGTCATTTCCATTAAACCAGTGCGTGGGCCCGAGCCAAGCCAGCGCATATCATTCGCAATCTTGAACAGCGATACGGCGGCGCACTTGAGTGCAGCGTGAGCGCGCACCATGCGATCGAGTGTGCCTTGAGCTGTAAATTTATTTGTGGCGGTCTTGATGGCAAAGCCGGTCATCTTAGTCAGCTCGGCCGCAACTTCATCGCCAAAACCAACAGGTGAATTGAGCCCGGTGCCAACCGCGGTGCCGCCCATCGCCACCTGAAGCAGGCCTTGCGTGGCATAGGTCACGTCGGCGATCGCGTCATCCAACGCGCCGACATAGCCTGACCACTCTTGCCCAACGGTGAGGGGCGTTGCATCTTCAAGATGTGTACGACCGATCTTAACAATGCTTGACCATTGTTGTGATTTAACATTCAAGGCGTCACGTAGTCGCTGCAACGCTGGGATTGTTTTCTCAGTTGCCATTTTGTAGGCAGCGATGTGCATGGCGGTGGGAAAGGTGTCGTTGCTCGACTGACCCATGTTGACGTGATCATTTGGGTGAATCGGCTCTTGTGCGCCTAACGTACCACCCACGAGCTGAATGCAACGATTTGAGATCACCTCGTTCAAATTCATATTCGACTGAGTGCCAGAACCCGTTTGCCAGACATACAGCGGAAACTCGCTGTCGAGTTTGCCACTGATGACCTCGTCGGCCACTTGCTGAATTAAGGCTCCTTTCCAGGCAGGCAGACGACCTGCCTTGGTGTTGACCACTGCAGCAGCCTTTTTGACGTAGCCGTAGGCGTGATACACCTCTTTAGGCATTTTGTCGTGACCGATATTGAAATGAATCAGACTGCGCTGGGTTTGTGCACCCCAATAATGATCTGCTGGCACCTGGACTTTGCCAATGCTATCGAACTCTTCGCGCAGGCCGGTTGCTGTCAGGCCGATGGGTAAATCAAGTATTTTTGGTGTGGCTTCGGTTGTCATGGTTTCTCTCGAGTGGATAGATTGTTGAGTTGATTGTTTTGGCGCTTCACTTTTACTGTTGCTGTTGCTGACTCATTGATGATTAGTCTAAAACTGATGCCTGATCCCGACACCTACGACGGTACTTTGTGCAGACTGAACTGCCGCATAATTGTTTCCGTAAGACGCATAGGTGTAGAGGTTTGTGCGTCGCGAAAAGTTATAGAGGTATGCAGCGCTGTAGATCATTTGAGGTGCTGTTAGCGAGTTAGGTACTGCATCGCCCTGCTGTTGTAAGCGCTGTACTGATGCCAGGATGCTTGCTTCGCCAATCGGGAGCGTCATGCCTAACATCATTGAATTAGCAGCGGCCCCAGCTAAAAAGAGTGCCCCTGACCCCAGCGAGTTGTCTAAGAGAGGGCTAGTGGGCGTCGTGCCTGCTCCCACGGGTTGACCATTCAAAGTGCCGTTTCGTGTTTGGCCATACGCGAATGATATTTTGATGACCTTGAAGTCGTAGGCTCCGCCAGCCAGCCAGGCGGTGGGGTTTGGCTTAGGTGGGCCATTCGGGATGTTGTCAGGACCGCGCAGTTGATCGTAGGCGATGGCTAAAAGAAGCGGTCCGCTAGAGTACTGGGCACCCAGTGTGATGGCGCGCAGATTGTTGTTAGTTTGAAATTGAGAATTTTGATTAATCGCTTGGCATATACCGCTCGCGCAGAGGCCGTTGTTCGCGTAGATACTTGTCAACTCGGTAGCAAAGGAGTAGCCCGCGCCGATGGTTAAGGATT
>JARXAG010000217.1 GCA_029866055.1 Burkholderiaceae bacterium | reverse complement strand
TGTGCTGCACCGGCTCGTTGAAGCCGGCAACACCGTGGTGGTGATCGAGCATAATCTTGACATCATTGCCGAGGCCGACTGGCTGCTGGATTTGGGCCCAGAAGGCGGCACGGGTGGTGGCAAGTTGGTGATCGAAGGGACACCCGAGCAAGTAATGAAGGTGCGTTCAAAATCGCATACGGGCGAAGTGCTCTATGAGTTTATGCATCGTGCTTAATTGGCTTGCGCCACGACTGCACGTGACATCTAACAGCAGAGTCGCGCGCTTTGTCGCAAGGCGACCGGCGTGACGCTTTGCCGATTTGAAGATCGTTTGGCGGGCGAAGCCAAGGTACTGTCTGGGTTGCGCCAACGCATTACGGCACGCAGCTCTACCGAACTGCCTGCTGCCTTTGCTGCCATTCAGGCCGCACAAAGCGCCGGACACTGGATCGCCCTCATGCTCGACTACGAGCTCGGCGAGTGGTTTGAGCCAGCGCTACAACCAACCGTACCCGCTGCACGAGCTATACCGCCAACACCCACCGGTGCTGTGCAAACTCACCTCAAGCCGCGCAGCCGTCTAACGGCACTCGTCTTTGATTCAGTCACGATTGAAGAGCCTTGGAGCCCCAGCCATATCGAGAAGACTGAGGCTAAGTCTAAGACTGAGGCCGGGATTGATATCGTGACTGAGATTGAGACCGGCGCCACAACACCGGCCTCAATTACCTCAGTCACCGCAAGTCTGTCGCAAGCCGATTACTTTGACAGAATTCAAAAAATCAAAGAATGGATCGCGCAGGGCGAGGTCTATCAAATCAATAGCACCTTTGCCCTAAACGTATCCACACAAGGCTCTGCACAAGCGCTGTATCGTCAGCTCGCCAATCAACACCCAAGCGCGCATGCCGCGTTCATCGAAGACGCTGAACAAACAGTGTTGTCGTTTTCACCAGAGTTGTTTTTGCAACGTCGCGGCACAACGTTAATCACTCGCCCAATGAAAGGAACCGCCCCTCGCTCAAACGACCCGCTTGAAGATCAACGTCTTGGTCAAGGCTTACGAGCGAGCACAAAAGACCGCGCTGAAAATCTGATGATCGTCGACCTATTGCGCAATGATCTGGGGCGCATTGCGATACCTGGGACTGTGATTGCAGAACCCTTGTTTTCGCTTGAAGCGTATCCCTCGGTCTGGACCATGACCTCTACCATTCAAGCGACGATTGCAGCCAAGACCTCGCTAGAGACAATCTTACGGGCACTATTTCCATGTGGCTCGATCACCGGTGCACCTAAAATCGCAGCGATGAAACGTATTCAACAAACCGAGACGCAACCACGTGGTTTGTATTGTGGCAGTCTTGGCTGGCTGGCCCCCAATGGTGATTTCTCGCTGAATGTCGCCATTCGCACACTGCTACTCAAACAAGACGGGAGCGGTCTGTATCACGTGGGCGGCGGAATTGTGCACGACTCGGTCGCAGCACTTGAGTGGGACGAATGTCACTGGAAAGCTCGAATCGTTATTGACAGACCCGAACCAACTCAGCCTCTACCGTATTCAAATCTTTAATCGAATTAATGTTATCGATGTTAAAAGTTGTATTGGTTTTATAGGTTGGATTAAAGAGTTCGATACGGTCACGACGCGAATGCCTGAGCAACGAGCCGCTATAACCACGCCCCGATCTATCACCCGACAAATCAATGTCAAAACAATAACGCCCCAGGCTTGCACCACCCGTGCTGTAAAGCGTTAACGCGAGCCCAATTTGTATTGGAAACTGCCTCATCACGAGCTCAATCTGCTTAGCGTCGGCAAGTTGATAGCCCCATAACTGACTCGAATCCCAAAAGCCAGTGACCGCACGAACATTAAACGGGCAACGATAAAAATCAGCTTCAGCAATCAAAATGCACCGATCGCGGGCGATGTACTTCACCGTCGCCTCAAAGGCTTCAAGGTAGCCCTTGGCCCAACGAATCGTCACCGGAAATACTAAACGCGTGCTCCGTTGCGTGTTGACCTCAGCCTTAGGCGGCGACACCTCAACCGTGAAACTGTTTTTAGGAAATTCGCGCGCCAGGCTGAGTAATAATGCATCGCCCGCTCGACGCTCGTGCAGCAAGGATGAAATTTGGCCATAGATCTGCTGGGTTTGAGCGCCGACGGTGCGCTGACGTGGGCCCCCAGACAACAAGCGTTCGGCAAGTTTGGCGCTAGAAATAAGCGCATTGATCTCGACTCGGTAGCGACCTGACGCTAGCGTTTGCTCGCGCACGACTTCATGCGAGACGATAAAGCCGCTGCTATAGCTAAGAATCTCGTCGCGCGTCACTTGATTGTTTTCAACTTGCTGCTGTGAACTAATGACTACACCCGTCGCTTGTTGAACAGCATCACGAAACGCCTGATCAAGCGCTTGTGCTTTGGTCGAGGCCTCGCCCGATGCGCGCACAAAAATACCAGGTCCTTCGAGCTTGGCTTGCCGCTCTGTGGTGGCGCAACCAGACAGCATGACGCACAGCGCCAGACAGACCAACGAGAGCCAAGGTGCCCGATCCGCTTTCACGGCATTACCAAGCAATTGCCACACAATGTTTCCAGCGCGTTGTAAAGGGTGTATTCGCTTTTTTTATTTCGCCATGTCCATACGGATGGTATTGGCCACGCCAATGTTCCGACGTTCGCCCCTGACCTGCACACGAACGGTTTTAAAGTCTGGCGAGGTATCCTGCGCCACCACTGCAACACCTTTCAAGATTGCCGCACTACTTGAGGTAATGCGCTCGCGCACTGTGTTGGCAACTGTGAAAGAGTTGTCATCCGTACGGGTATTTTGTGTGGTGCCGTTCTTGATATCTTTATCGATCTCGCCCATTTCATCATCTGTGAGGGCGATGGGTTGTGCACTGCTTTCCGCTGTCCCTTTTTCGTTCGCTTTTTGTAGTGTTCTAGAGACCACCACCAAACTGCGCGAAGAGTTGATATCGGTTGACAAAAACTCGGCAATATTGCGGCGCGCACGTAACGTCGCGATCGTCACGGCCTGTTCACGACCTTCAGCCGAATTAGTCGAAACTGCTGCCATCGCGATCGCGCTGATCGACTCCCACTGCCCTTTACTGTCAAAGGTGAGAGTGACCTTACCGTTTTGTTTGGCAAAGTCCGCGGCTGCTAACTGATTTGCCTGATTGGCATCGCCCGAACCCTTGCTTGAACAACCAACGAGTAGCCCCAAACCGGCGCTCATCAACA
Organism: Burkholderiaceae bacterium; assembly: GCA_029866055.1. Taxonomy (GTDB): domain Bacteria; phylum Pseudomonadota; class Gammaproteobacteria; order Burkholderiales; family Burkholderiaceae_B; genus Zwartia. The sequence goes on along the minus strand of JARXAG010000217.1, from coordinate 2,088 downwards.
GCAGCGCTAGAAACCTTCTTTTTTTGTCTGATCTGAGTAACATAGGTCTTTCCCTGAAAGGCGATGATGCCGCAATTGTATTGAAAATGACAACGAATGCCCACCGCTTTGAATTAATTGAAACCATGCGCGCCGATTCGCAAGGTCAAATCCCACTGTTTCTCGGGCATTTGCAACGCCTGCAAACGTCTGCACTGAGCCTGGGGTTTCACTGGCCTGGCCGCGTCGCCGTTGAGCAAGCGGTTCAAAACACTCTATTAAAGATGACAGTGTCAACTGAGAACACTCGGGTGCGCCTCTTAATGACACCCAACGGCGAGCTTCACGTTACAACCGCACCGCTGCCTGCGCTGCAGGCCCGCCCATTGGTGGCGCTTGCAGCGCTCACACTTGATAGCCATGAGTTACTACTTCAACACAAAACAACCCATCGCCCTTGGTATGACCCAACGACACAGTGGCTTACGACACATCACGATTTTTTTGATTTGATTTTTGTGAACGAGCGCGCTGAGTTGTGCGAAGGCAGTCGCTCAAATATTTATCTTAAGCAAGACAACGACTGGGTGACACCGCCCTTAGCCTGCGGCTTGCTGGGCGGTGTCATGCGAGAGCATTTGTTGAGCACGCATCAAGTACGAGAGGCCGTACTGACACGCACTGATTTTGAACAACCGGCAGCTCGCCTCAGGCTATCCAACGGACTGCGCGGTTGGTTTGACGTGCAGCGCGCCGAATCATTCTTTCCAGGGCGCGACTTTCCATAGCTCAAGCAGGTCTTTTTCGGTAGAGACCAGTTCTTTTTCATAAGCCGCCGGGGCGAGGTAGCGCACAGGGGCAAACAACAAGGCAGCCTGCTTTAAATAGCCAGGGTCGGCAGCGGCTTGAGCCACTGCCTTGACCAGTTTTTCACGAACGTCAGCGGGTAATCCTTTCGGTGCCGCAAGCCCACGCAGCGACGCGCTCTCCATCTGAAACCCCTGCTCTGCAAACGTGGGGGTACCAGGCGCCAAGTTTGTGCGCTTAAGCGACATCTGACCCAACATACGCATTGGGGCGCCACCTTGCATGAATTGCAACGCTTCTCCGACGTTGATCGCCCCAACCACTAACTGCCCGGTCAAGATGCCGCTACGTACTTCGGCCGATCCTTTGTAAGGGATGTGCGTCAGTTTGACGCCTGCAGCGCGTTCAAAAAATAGCATCGCTAAATGATCATCAGAACCAACGCCTGTCGAGCCCACGGTCACTTTACCGGGGTTTGCCTTCGCGTACGTCACGAGGTCTTTTAGATCTTTCATGGGACTCGCGCTGTTCACGGTGAAAGCACCAGGATCGTCAACCAAATTGCCGATCAGATCAAAACCCCTCCAGGTGTAGTTGGCCTGGCGCTCAATTGGAATCGAAATCAAATTGGGGGTATTCAAAAAGCCAATGGTGTAGCCGTCGGGTGTGGCCCTTGCGAGTTCTGTAAATCCGATCGCACCGCCCGCCCCCGCTTTATTGCTCACGATAATTCGCGCATCGTTGCCCAAGTATTTTTCAACATAGGGCGCGATCAATCGAGCGATTAAATCGGTGCCACCACCTGGCCCATAGGCTACGAGCATGGTGATGGGCTTCTCGGGGTAACCTGCCGCGCTTGCCGTTGCAGACATGCCTAACAACAACACCCCAGAGAATAAAGCCCGCTGAACAAAGTTCTTCAGAAAATTTTTCATCGTAAAGTTCCCGTGTTAAGTAAAGTTTCAGTACTAACCAAACATCTTCTTGTAGCGTTCAAGAAACACCGGCCAAACTTCAGGGTTGGCCATGCGAGGTGCGCGCCGTCCTTTCAACATACCCTCAATTTGCTCAGCTGCCATCGAGGCCGCATTACGTCGCGCCTCGTGGGTCACACCCGCAATATGATAGGTTGCCGTCACGTTGGGCAAAGACAGCAAAGGATTATCTTGTGCCGGAGGTTCAACCGACCACACATCCAGCCCTGCGCCCGACAAGTGGCCGTCACGTAAGGCCTCGTATAACGCCTTTTCGTCATGGATACCGCCACGCGCTGTTGACATAAACACAGCACCTTTTTTCATA
>JARXAG010000015.1 GCA_029866055.1 Burkholderiaceae bacterium | reverse complement strand
GCCCGATACGGCTCGGGGATATGCGCCCAGACATACATGGACGCTTTGGGATTTTCAACCATCCAGCCTGCCTCGTGCAGACCTTTGACCAAGACATCGCGACGACTTTGGTATTTTTGCACCACTTCGGTCACGCAATCTTGCGGGCCATCGAGTGCCGCAATCGAAGCGACCTGAATGGGGGTAAAGGTGCCGTAATCGTGATAGCTTTTAATGCGCGCTAACGCGTTGACCAGCTCGGCGTTGCCCACCATAAAGCCGACGCGCCAGCCAGCCATGTTGTAGCTTTTACTCATGGTAAAGAACTCGACCGCGACCTCGCGCGCGCCAGGAACCTGCATGATCGAAGGTGCCTGATAACCGTCAAAGCAGATATCAGCGTAGGCTAAGTCATGCACCACAATGATGTTGTGCTCGCGGGCCAGCGCCACGACGCGTTCAAAAAACGAGAGGTCAACACATTGCGCTGTCGGGTTGCTTGGAAAACCCAAAATCATCATCTTGGGTTTTGGGATCGACTCGCGTACCGCGCGCTCGAGTTCTTGAAAAAAATCACTGCCGGGCGTCATGCAGACCGAGCGGATATTGGCACCCGCAATCACGGCGCCATAAATATGGATGGGATAACTAGGGTTTGGCACCAATACCGTATCGCCCGCATCAAGCGTGGCCAACATCAAATGGGCCAGACCTTCTTTTGAGCCAATCGTGACAATCGCTTCAGAGTCAGGGTCAAATTGCACCTGAAAACGTCGCGCGTACCAATCAGTGATGGCCTTGCGCAAGCGCGGAATCCCTTTTGACACCGAATAGCCGTGGGTAGTGGGGCGCGACGAGGCTTCGACTAGTTTTTCGACGATATGCGCTGGCGTTGGGCCATCGGGGTTGCCCATGGACATGTCGATGATGTCTTCGCCACGATGGCGCGCCGCCATTTTGAGTTCAGCCGTAATATTAAAAACATAGGGCGGCAAACGCTCAATTCGGGGAAACCTCTTCATCATGCATCCTTGTTGGGGCTGGGCAAAAGCGCGCTGAGCACTAAGCAATTCTGAAACCCATTAGACCTCAAGTTACTAGTTTGCGCTGCAGCAAAGCCCTCTAATCTAGCGCAACACGCCCTGTCTCGCAAATCAGGCTAAAAAGTCATAAAAAATTCATCATTTTGTCTTGAAAACCCCTAGCTTCCCCTCACACAAACGATAATCGATTGCGCTATAGTCTGAACAACCTGCCGGAGTACTGATTGAAGCTTCACACAGATACCAACTCGGCAATGAATACCGTAACCGGTTACGGAAACGGTTTTGTCGAAGTTAATAAAGTTCGCTTTGACCATGCGATTGCTTTTGGCCCACTAGGCGAAATCGCCCGTTGGTCGTCTTCAAGCCCCCTCGATATTTCTTCTGAACTGTTGCTCGCGGCAGCCCGACTGAGCTTGGCCCCGCTAGACCCCATGGCGTTTCTTGACGCAGACGACGGCGGCGTGCCCCAGGTGCTGGGCGATAAGCCCGAGGTGCTGTTGGTTGGCACGGGCAGCAAACAAATGATGTTGCCGCACCATATTGTGGCGCCGCTCTTGAAAATTGGCGTGGGCGTTGAAAGTATGACGACTCAGGCGGCGGCCCGCACCTTTAACATCTTGATGGCCGAGGGTCGCCAAGTCATCGCCGCGTTGATCCCTGAAAGCGCTTCACTTTGAGAACCATCTCCTTGCACACCCTAGACTGGCCACCTTGCCTTCGAGATTCTCTACACACAGCAGCCCTGCGTAAAACAATTGACTCAACACTTCTCGAAAAAGAGCGATATGACAACCAGTAAAGCGACAGCACCCACCTCAGACTTACTCGGCACACCCGCCCCCGCCTTCACCGTACAAAGCACCATCGGTCAGATCACACTGCAACAGTGCCTCGGTCGTGCAGTCGTGCTGTATTTTTACCCCAAAGACAACACCCCGGGCTGCACCACTGAGACCGAAAATTTTCGCGACTTGCATGACACCTTCATGGCGGCCAACTGCGCAATCGTAGGAGCCTCTCGCGACTCGTTAAAGTCTCACGAAAACTTCAGCAAAAAACTTGAGTTGCCATTTCCACTCATCGCGGATCCAGAAGAAGCACTGTGCACCTTGTACGGCGTCATGAAACTTAAAAATATGTACGGCAAACAAGTACGGGGCATCGAGCGCAGCACATTTTTAATTGACGCGCAGGGCAAACTGGCACGTGTATGGCGTGGCGTGAAAGTGCCAGGCCACGCCCAAGAGGTACTCGAGGCGGCGCGAGCCCTGACATAAAAACACGTGGCAATCTTTTGTTCGTTGAACTGCTCTGGTTATTGCCGCATGCGGCTCTTTGAAACGCTCTGTTCGTTGAACTGCTCTGCTGTTTGAAATGCTCTTTTCATTGAAGTGTCTTGTTCTTTGTTTCTTTAATCGCCTTTCTGGGGACTACCTTTTATGCCGTTACCGAAGCTGCCCACGCGTCCTGCTGCAATCTTGGATCTCACCACGTTAGAGCGCAATGCCAAAGCTCCATCGCGTGCAATCGAAGAGATACAACCTGATCTAGACGGACTGACAAGCGCGCAACCCGTTCTGCATAAAGTCATTGAAGCGCCTGCTGCGCGCCCTGCCGCGCCGACCTTCGCGTCGGACCAGGCCAGAGTGATCGACATACAAGCCCGCAGCTCCGGCGCCAGCAAAGCCAGCCCAGCGAAAAAAGCCGTGCAACCAAATGCTTCGCGCAGCACTAAGCGTGCGGGTAGCAAGCCTTCAAGCAACGGTGTGACTAAACTGTTCGTGCTTGATACCAACGTGTTATTGCACGACCCTAGTTCACTCTTCAGGTTCGAAGAGCACGACGTGTTTTTGCCAATGATGACGCTTGAAGAGCTGGATCATCAAAAGAAAGGCATGACCGAAGTGGCGCGCAATGCCCGCCAGGTCAGTCGCTCACTCGACACCTTGGTGGGGGATCACACCAAGCTTGATGAAGGCTTACCGCTCAATGGTTTAGGCCACAAAGATGCGACCGGGCGCTTGTACTTTCAGACTAAAGCGATGTCTGGCTCGCTACCTCCAGACCTACCCATGGGTAAGGCCGACAATCAAATCTTGAGCGTGGTGCGTTCGCTGCAAGAGCAGTTCGCCACGCGCGAAGTCGTGCTGGTGTCCAAAGACATCAATATGCGCTTAAAAGCGCGCGCCTTGGCGATGGCCGCTGAAGATTACTTCAACGACCATGTATTAGAAGACTCAGACCTACTCTACACAGGCGTGCTGCAGCTACCAGAAAATTTTTGGAATAAGCACGGCAAAGGTGTTGAGTCGTGGCAGCAAGGAGGCATTACCTTTTATCGCATCAACGGCCCCCTGTGCAGTCAGTTCATGATCAATCAGTTCGTCTACTTTGAAGGCCCGATGCCGCTCTATGCGCAGGTGCGCGAAGTCAACGGCAAAACTGCAGTGCTGGCCACCTTGCGTGACTACACGCATGGAAAAAATAATGTCTGGGGCGTGACCTCGCGTAATCGCGAGCAAAATTTTGCGATGAATCTGTTGATGAATCCAGAATGTGACTTTGTCTCTTTGCTGGGGCAGGCTGGCACCGGAAAAACCTTAATGACGCTTGCCGCAGGGCTTGCCCAAGTGCTTGAGACCAAGCGCTACACCGAGATCATCATGACGCGCGTCACGGTGCCAGTCGGTGAAGACATCGGCTTTTTACCGGGCACAGAAGAAGAAAAGATGATGCCGTGGATGGGCGCACTCGAAGACAACCTGGATGTGTTGAATATGGGTGAAACTGAAGGCGGTGGTGGCACGAGCAACTCGCATGGCAACGAGTGGGGCCGCGCTGCCACGATGGAACTCATTCGTTCAAAAATCAAAGTTAAGTCTTTGAACTTTATGCGCGGACGCACCTTTTTGAACAAATATCTGATCATCGATGAGGCACAAAACTTAACGCCCAAACAAATGAAAACACTCATCACGCGGGCCGGGCCGGGCACCAAAGTCGTCTGCTTAGGCAATATCGCGCAGATCGACACCCCGTACCTCACCGAGGGCAGCTCTGGCTTGACCTTTGTGGTGGATCGCTTCAAAGGCTGGCCGCACGCTGGGCATGTCACGCTGCAGCGCGGCGAACGCTCGCGCTTAGCCGACTATGCTGGCGAAGTTCTTTAAGTGAACATCACCCCTCTGGCGCTCACGCTAGGAGATGCGGCAGGCATTGGCCCTGAAATCGTGATCAAACTCCACCTGGGGGGGCTGCCGGCACCTTGTGTGGTGTATGGCGATGCGGGTGCTCTGCGCCGCGCAGTGGCGGCTCTCGAGGCGCCTCTACGCGTCATTGAACTCACAGACGTTAGCACGCTGGCCACCTACGCTCACGAGGTGGGCTGCCTCTTTGTGCGGCCGACCTATCCGACACTACCCGAGAACTTACCCTTAGGACGCGTTGACGCGCGAGCGGGGCAGTCAGCCTACGATGCACTGTGCTTAGCGATCGACGACGCGATGCTTGGCAAAGTCAGTGCGATCGTCACCGCGCCCTTGAACAAAGAAGCCATGCACGCAGCGGGGCTTGATTTTCCAGGGCACACCGAGATCCTTGCACAGCGCTCTGGTACGCCCTACGTGGCCATGATGTTAGTCAACGATCGGTTGCGCGTCATACTGGCCACTATTCATATCGCACTGTCTGAGGTCTCGCCCACACTGACGACAGCACTTGAGTTACGCACGATCGAACTCGCGCAGCAAGCGTGTCAGGCAATGGGCATTGCCTCACCGCGCATTGGTGTAGCGGGCTTGAACCCACATGCTGGCGAACACGGCAAGTTTGGTCGCGAAGATCTTGACATCATCGCGCCTGCAATCGCGCAGGCACAAGCACGAGGCATCAAGGCGTCTGGCCCATGGCCTGGCGACACACTCTTCATGCGCGCGCGCTTAGGCGAGTTCGATATCTGTGTGGCGCAGTACCATGATCAAGGTTTGATCCCTATCAAATATCTAGGCATCGATCAAGGGGTCAACATCACTGTTGGGCTGCCCTTTGTCAGAACAAGTGTCGACCACGGCACAGCGTTTGATATTGCGGGTAAAGGGATTGCAGATCCCTCGTCGCTGCGTGAGGCGTTTGAGATGGCCCGAACGATGCTGCACCAGAAAAAATAAGGGTAAATACTTATTTTTAGCCGTCTCAATAAAAATTTAGGATAAATTACTAGAAAACTGGTTTAAGTATCAAAGCTAAGTATATAATTTGCTTGGTTTTTATACTTCGCAAGGCACTTAGGATGTTTTTTAAGTTTAATTTACCCTGTCGAAAATCCTGGCTTGGGTGCCTTGTCAGTCTGAGCCTGAGCTTTGCCGGTTCTCCGCTGCTTGCCCAAACTGCACCCGCCTCTGCCGATAGCGCGGCCAAAAAGCCGGCGGCAACGACCAGTGGCAGCAACAAAGCCAAGAAAAAAACCAACAACACAAAAGCCACTAAAAAAGCCGTCGCCCCCTCGGGCACACCTCAAGGCAGTCGCTCGGTTGCAGATGCAAATAACAAGCCAACGACAAAAGCAAATGCAAGCGCGCTGAAGTCTTCAACCGTCAAGCCCTCAACCGCTCCCAAGGCGCGTAATACAGCAGGCGTGGCCGTGGCCGGTGTTGCCGCCGCTAGCGTGGCAACAGCGGGCTCAATCACCGCAGTGCGTTCGAACGTGGTGCTTGTGCAAGACCTGAGCAGTAACACCACTTTGTTTTCGCGCAATGACGAGATCGCACGCCCAATCGCTTCAATCACGAAACTTATGACTGCGATTGTGATTGTTGATGCGAATCAATCGATGAGCGACATGATCGAGGTCACGACTAGCGACATTGATACGGTGAAGCACAGCCGGTCGCGCTTACCAGTTGGCACCAAGCTCTCGCGCAGCGACATGATGCATTTGGCGTTGATGTCTTCTGAGAATCGTGCTGCCAACGCACTGGGCCGAAACTATCCAGGTGGTATGACAGCTTTTGTTGCTGCAATGAATCAAAAAGCGAAACAGCTTGGTATGACGCAGAGCCGGTTTGTTGAGCCCACAGGCTTATCAAGTGAAAACGTCGCGAGCCCACGCGACTTAGTGAAGCTCTTGCAAGCATCGGCCTCGCGCCCTGCGATTCGGCAATACACCACCGACATTCAACACGAAGTACGCACAAGTGGGCACGCCACACTATTTCGCAATACCAACATGTTGGTGATGAACCCAACGTGGGAGATCAAAGTTTCTAAGACTGGTTATATCAACGAGGCGGGGCAATGCCTAGTGATGATGGCGCGCATTAACAACCGCGATATGGCAATCATTCTGCTCAACGCAGATGGTAAAGGCACTCGGGTGGGTGATGCTGTCAAAATCAAACAATGGGTTCAACAAGCTAAGGTTGTGGCTGGGCTTGATGGTACGCAATCGCTAGATAGCATACTGACTCAATAAGCCGACCCACCGCCGCCCGCAAAGTTCAAGAACCGCGTGCTCGACCCTTGGAACGTTAACCTAACAGTGCCGATTGGGCCGTTACGTTGCTTACCGATGATAATTTCAGCGGTGCCCTTATCTGGCGAATCAGGGTTATAAACTTCGTCGCGATAGATAAACAAAATCAAATCAGCATCTTGTTCAATGGCGCCAGATTCGCGTAGATCGCTCATCACGGGGCGACGATTAGGACGCTGCTCTAGACTACGATTCAGCTGCGATAGTGCAATCACAGGGCAATCAAGCTCTTTGGCCAAGGCCTTAAGCGAGCGACTAATCTCTGAGATCTCAGTAGCACGATTTTCGCCTGAAGAGCTCGCCCCCATCAGCTGCAAGTAGTCGATCACGATCAGGCCCAGCTTGCCACACTGTCGCGCCAAGCGACGCGCACGCGCTCTGACCTCAACCGAACTCAAGGCTGGAGTTTCGTCAATATATAGTTGCGCGTCTTGCATGCGTTGCACGGCATGCGTGACACGCGGCCAATCATCCGCCAACAACTTACCCGTGCGCATACGATGCTGATCCAGCATACCGACCGAACCCAGCATACGCATCGCCAACTGGACTGCACCCATCTCCATCGAAAACACCGCGACCGGAATCCCCTGTTCAATGGCGACGTGCTCTGCAATGTTCATCGCCAAAGAGGTTTTACCCATTGAAGGACGGCCTGCCACAATGACCAGATCGCCACCTTGCAGGCCCGAGGTCATTTTGTCGAGATCGGTAAACCCGGTTGGCACACCTGTCACATCGGTGTTGCCCTCGCGGTGATACAACTCATCAATCTTATCGACGACTTCAGATAACAGCGGCTGAATTTCGCGAAACCCGGCCGAGGCCTTTGCACCCTCTTGCGCAATCTTAAAAACTTTAGATTCGGCTTCATCTAGTAACTGCCGCGCCTCTTTGCCCTGCGGATTAAAGGCTGTTGCAGCAATCTCGTCGGCCACAGTGACGAGCTTTCGAAGCATTGAGCGCTCACGCACAATTTCAGCATAGCGACGAATATTTGCAGCCGAGGGTGTGTTGTGCGCCAAGGCATTGAGGTAGCTTAAGCCGCCAACCTCTTCAGACTTACCCACACTGGCCAAAGATTCGTTGACAGTCACCACATCGGCAGGACGCGATAAGTTAATCAAGCGCGCAATGTGATGCCAGATCAAGCGGTGATCAAACCGATAAAAATCATCTTCGTTCACCACATCGGTGACGCGTTCCCATGCGCCATTATCAAGCAGCAGCCCGCCAAGCACGGATTGCTCTGCCTCAACCGAGTGCGGCGGCACGCGAAGGTATTCGAGTTGTGGATCAGGAGCATTATTCATCACACAATGATAACCGTAAGGTGTTTGCGACATACAAAAAACCTTGGATGTCGCGGCCTGGAATTGATTTAAGACACCAACCCAGATATTTTTTGATTACTGCGAAATGTTTTTCAATGGATATCAGTTGGGCACGTACCATCGGATCGGGGTTCGCCCCTAGGTAACCAGCGAGCAATTGATGACAAAGCATTTGGCGCTCGTTGAGGCCAAATTCGTGACCACGTAACCCCGCCATCGAGGACACCATCTGAAAAACGTCGTAGGCTTGCGCGAGCGGTAAGGACAGCGCCTCTCCGATATTCTCTTCAAAGTCGATACGCGTTGCGGTGCCATCATCGCTGACCATCAGATTACGCAATTGCGCGCCACCATGTACAAAACCGGCGCGGTGAAAATTCGCGAGTTCTTGGGCTGCTCGGCTCATGAGCCCTAGACGCCCCTCTGGGGTTGCCATACGAATCAGATAAGGCATATCTTGGCCCGCGTACTCTAAAACCAGAACCTCAGGCGCGTGGTACCAGACCTTTGGCACCGAACTGCCAGCGTCTTTCAGTCGAACTAAGCGCTGCGCCTCATCTTGCAGATTGTTTTTCAACAACCGTTGTGGCGAAGGCCGTTCGCCCATCAACAGCCAACAAAGCCAAGACAGCACAACGACTTTGGCGAACTTTAGCCCAGCGATCAATGGCGAAAACCACTTTGCTCGGTAGCGCTTAACCACACACGAGTGCCCGGCAAACTCAACAAAAGACACACCCGTCGGATCGTCGGCATGCAGCAGCAACCACTGCTCTAACGCGAGCTTGAATCGCGCGTCGTCCGCGTGTGTACTCACCACCTGAGCGTCAGTTGCATGTGAGTTAACTAGTGGCTGTGTCACAATTTTTGAGGGCGCCTAGGGTGTCTGAGGGTGTTGTCAACCTCTGAATACAAAAAGCCGACCTGAGCCGGCTTTCTATTTAGAGCAAGCGATTAGAAGCTTAGACTACGTCGCCAACCACAACAACTGAAATGCTGCTGACCACATCAGGATGAATGGCCACTTGCACAGGAAACTCACCTACAGCCTTCAAGGGACCTTCAGGCAAACGGATTTGCGCTTTCTCGATGCCTGCGAAACCTGCAGCAACCAAACCTGTTGCGATATCCATGTTTGTCACTGAACCAAACAGACGACCGTCAACACCAGCTTTTTGAGTGATTTTTAACGAGAAGCTTTCGAGGCGTTGACCCAAGACTTGCGCTAAGGCAAGTTTGTCGGCTTGGATTTTTTCAAGTTCAGCGCGGCGAACTTCAAACTCTTTTAAAGCAGTTTCAGTCGCGCGACGGGCTTTTTTCTGGGGGATCAAGAAATTGCGTGCGTAACCATCACGCACACGAACAACTTCACCGAGGTTGCCAACGTTAACGACTTTTTCGAGCAGAATAATTTGCATGGTATGCCCCTGGATCAATTATGGTTATCAGTAAAGGGCAACAGTGCCAAAAAGCGTGCGCGCTTGATTGCGGTATCGAGTTGGCGCTGATAGATCGCCTTAGTACCGGTCAAACGTGCAGGAATAATCTTGCCGTTTTCTTGAATGAAATCACGCAAGGTGTCGAGATCTTTGTAATCGATCTGGTCGACGTTTGCCGCGCTGAAGCGGCAGAATTTACGACGTTTAAAGAGCGGATTTTGTTGCGTGAATTTCTTTTTTTCTTTACGTTTACCGAAGAAAGCCATGATGTGCCTCGCTTAAATCTGTTGAATTTGCTGCGCATGCAGCCTAAATTTTGGTGAATCTTTTCGAACCGGTGCTAAAAACCCCTGAACGCGTACTGTGCAACCTAAACTTGTTGTGAGTGCCATCTGTGCTAAGTCTCCCATTGCCACAACTGCCAGCGTGAACGCTAAACGGCGCGGTTGACCTGCTTCAGTGACCTCGGACTCGTGTGAGAGAAGAAATTCAAGCACTGCAACCCCGGATGGCGTGTACCTTAAGGGGGAAAGCTCAAATACCTGACCCTGCACTTCAAGCCGATTCACAACGTGCCTAGATTACTCAGCCTCGCCGGGCGTTGCTTCAGCCGAAGCCTTACGGGCTTCGTCGCGTTCAACTTGTTTCATCATGAGTGAAGGCTCGGCTTGAGCGGCTTTAGTCTTGATGACAAGGTGGCGCAACACAGCGTCGTTGTAGCGAAACGAATGCTCGAGTTCGTCGAGTGTGGGTTGACCGCACTCGATGTTGAAACACACGTAGTGTGCTTTCACCAGTTTTTGAATCGGGTAAGCGAGTTGACGACGACCCCAATCTTCAGTGCGGTGGACCTTACCGCCTTGTGTGGTCACCAACGCTTGATAGCGCTCGACCATCGCGGGAACTTGCTCGCTTTGATCGGGGTGAACAATAAATACCACTTCGTAGTTACGCATTTGAACTCCT
>JARXAG010000003.1 GCA_029866055.1 Burkholderiaceae bacterium | reverse complement strand
GTTGCGTTATCTTTACGAACATATTGAAAACCCACTGTTTCAATGTCGCTTTCAATGGAAGAAAAACTCGATTGCTTTTTGGGATAACCGCTGTGTCCAGCACAGGGCGATGTGGGATTATTGGCCTCACACGCGAAGTGGACACCGAGTGACGGTGGCTGGCGATCGCCCTTTCTATCGCCCAAGTGTGTAGGCGCTGAACCCCCTACAGCCAACTGAGCGTGTTGAGGATTTGCCCACTGCCGGCGATGAAGGGGTCGATTGCCGACATAGACGGCGGCTATACCACCTGAGGTCTGTGGGAGATAATTTGCATCGACAACCGACCTGCCAATGGTCAGTTGTCGATCCGCGCTAGCATGTTATAAACATTTCAAACATAACAGGAGCGCAGACATGACTCGCATCAACCACATCGCAATTAAAGTCGACGATCTACAGGCGGCGACCGATCTTTATGAAAACGTCTTTGGCTTAAAGTACGTTTCTACCGTTCAGTCGGTCGGTCATATCTCTCGCCATCTTAGCGACGGCGTCATGTATTTAACTTTGCTCAAATACGAAAGTGAAGACTCTCCAGAAGCCACCATTGCCGGTGCTGGCCCTTGTATTCACCACTTTGGATTAGAGGTCGAAGATCCTGCCAAATACGAAGCCATGCTCAAAAGCTTTCCGGGCATCGAAATTATCAGCGGCACTGCCGCAAAGTTACCAGTTAAGTTTCGCACCAAGGATGGCATTGTTGGTGAACTTCTTGAGGCCGACACGATCGCTAAAGCCGGGAACAAATAAACATAATGACGACTTCTCAATCACAAAACAAATGGGTAACAATCGCTCTCGCCCTCACGTGTATTAGCGTTTCAGTTCCCACTGCGGCGCAGACTTTTCCGTCAAAACCTGTGCGCATCGTCGTCGCGTTTCCGGCAGGTGGTGGCGTCGATATGGTTGCCCGGTTGCTTGCCTCGAAGCTGAGTGAAAAATGGGCGCAACCCGTCATCGTCGAGAATAAAAGCGGGGCTAGTGGCTACATCGGAACAAATCTCGTCGCAACATCCCCACCAGATGGTTACAACGTGACGATTAGCGTGCCCAATACATTTACGATTGGGCCTCACCTCATCACCCCGCCCTATGATGCTTTGAAAGACTTCACCCCCATCACAATGATCATTACGTTTCCAAACGTCCTGGTGATTGGTCCGAAGGTCCAAGCAAAGTCGATGAGTGATTTGGTGACGCTTGAGAAAAGTAAGCCCGGCTCCCTGAACTTTGCCTCGTCTGGAATCGGATCCACGCAACATCTTGCGGGCGAGATGTTTAACTTGGCAGCCGGAATACGCGTCACACATGTGCCCTACAAAGGCAGCGCTGGCGCCATGCTCGATCTGATTGGCGGCTCGGTGGCGTACAGTTTTGACACCACGACTGGCACATTACCGCACATTAAGGCTGAAAAACTTCGGCCAATTGCGGTAGCGGCAACGTCAAGAATCGCAGCTCTACCCGATGTTCCAACCACTGCAGAACAGGGGTTTCCATCAGTCGTGATGAGCACTTGGTATGGGCTATCCGGCCCGGCAGGCATGCTGCCTGCGGTCGCTCAAAAGTGGCGTGATGATGTCGCTGCAGTCTTAAAGCTTTCGGATGTTCAGGAGAGGTTTGCTCAGGTTGCAGGCGTAGCCGTTGCTGATCAACCCGCACAATTTGGTCAATACTTAGCTGACGAATACAAAAAAATGGGCGCGCTCATCAAGACTGCAGATGTAAAAGCCGACTGAACGAAAGTTAGCTTCAATTCATCTACAAAAGTCGAATGCAAACTTTCTAAGTCAATAGCTGACATCCTCCCAGTTCTTACCTCGTAAGCGGCATCCGCAAGGATGAGTGCGGGGAGGATGTCAACAGTGCCCGATCGCAAAGACTAGGAGATTCATGCAATCCAAAAGTGCCGCACCTCCCCACGAACAATCCGTGCTGCGCTATGCACTGGAACGCCATGCGCAGGAGCGGCCGGACGCCGTGTATGCGGCGTTCGAGGATGAAGCTGACTGGACGTTTCGCAGCACACTAGATAAGGTGCGCAGCACCGCCAATGGCCTAGCCGCGCTCAACGTAGGCCGCGGTGACACGGTGCTGCTAATGCTGGGCAACAGCGGGTTTGCGTTGCGGGTAATGTTCGCGCTGCACTACCTTGGCGCCATCGCGGTGCCGGTCAACACCGCCTACCTGGGCAGCCTGTTGCGGCATGTGGTGGACAATGCCGGCGCTCGGCTAGCGGTGATCGAGCCAGAACTGCTGCCGCGGCTGGAAGAGGCCGCCGGCCCGGCACTCGCGACCATCGTGGTGAACGGGGCCGATATCCAGGCACAGACGGTGGCACAGTCGGCGGGCCGGGCAATACATCCGGCCAGCGTGCTGACCGCGCCGCCGCCGACGGCGCAGCCCGACCCCCTGCTGGCGCCGTGGGACACCCAGTTCATCATCTACACGTCAGGCACCACCGGAGCCTCAAAGGGGGTGCTGGCTTCCTATCGACACAGCTACACCGCAGTCGGCCCGGTCGGCTGGCCATGCGTGTTGGAACAAGATCGCCAGTTGCTGCACCTGCCGATATTCCATATCGGCGGTGCCTTCATCGCCTCGGCTGCACTATGCCGTGGCGGCTCGATCGGCGTCACCGCCAACTTTTCCACCGAACGCTTCTGGGACTTGATACGGCGGCTGCAGGTGACATCCGTATTCCTGCTCGGCGTGATGGCAAGCTTCCTGCTCAAGCTAGCGCCGCGCTCAGATGACCGCTCTCATTCGCTACGCATGGTGTTCATCGTACCGCTGGGCGCGATCGGCTCCGAATTCGCCGCGCGCTTCGGGGTCGAAGTCCACACGCTGTTCAACATGACCGAGATCAGCACGCCGCTGAGCTGTGGCCCGAACCCGTCCAAGCCCCATGTATGCGGCCGTCCGCGTCCCGGTGTGCAATTGCGGCTGGTAGACGAGAACGATATCGAGGTGCTGCCCGGCGCAACCGGTGAGCTGGTGATACGCACCGACCAGCCTTGGGCCATGAACCATGGCTATCACCGAGACGATGCCGCCACTGCCCGCGCCTGGCGCAACGGATGGTTCCATACCGGCGACTGTTTCGCAATCGATGCAGACGGCGACTATCTGTTCAAGGACCGGATCAAGGACTGCATCCGCCGGCGCGGCGAGAACATTTCCTCGCATGAAGTCGAGGCCGAGGTGCAAGCCTTCCCCACAGTACGCGAGGTCGCCGCGATCCCGGCGCCGTCCGAATTCGGCGAAGACGAGGTGATGCTGGTGGTGGCAATGATCGATAACCAGCAACTCGACCCGGCAGCACTGTTCGCTCACCTGCAAGCGCGACTGCCCCACTTCATGCTGCCACGCTACCTGCGGGTGCTGCCCGCCCTGCCCAAGACACCGACTGCGAAAGTGCAGAAGCATCTGCTGCGTGAACAGGGGGTCACGCCCGATACGCTGGACTTGCATCAACTCGGCCTGCGCGCGAGGCGTCCCTCCAGTTGACCCAACTGCGCGACAAGCCCCGTTCCATTAGAGCGGGAAAGCTGTCAAGCCAACAGATACGAACCGATCGCAACCCTTAAAAACCTGTAGCAATCGACACAACCGACAAGAGGACGTATGCAAAAGAAAATCCCGGTACGCGTTTACACCGACTACAAGAGTCCCTATGCCTTCGTCTCCAAGGATCCCACGTATGCGCTGGCTGAGGAATACCAGCTAGAACTGGACTGGTATCCGTATACATTGCGGATACAGGACTATCTCGGCACACTGGAAACCCGAAACGCCCATCAATGGCGTCGGGTACGCTACAGCTACATGGATGCGCGTCGCCTGGCTAACGCCCAGAACCTGGTGCTGAAAGGCCCTGAGCGAGTCTATAACGGCTACTACGCCAATACCGGTTTATTGTTCGCCAAGCAGAACGGCCTGTTTCGTATCTACAACGACACCGTGTTCGTGCGCTTCTGGAAGCGCGAGCTGGACATCGATTCGCTGGCGGCGATGAAGGGGCTGATTGCTGACATAGGCGGCGATCCTACCGCCTATGAAGCCTGGGCCGAAGGTCAAGGTCGTAACGAGCATGAACGCGTGATCGACGAAGCCGAGGCGATAGGAGTGTTCGGCGTGCCGATGTTCGTGCTCGACGGCGAGTTGTTCTGGGGTGGCGACCGCATCGACATGCTGATCGAAAGACTGGGCAAGCTCCGGGCGGGGCAGGCGCCGACGGCGTAATGTTAAGGCGCAGGACAGGACAACCAACCCGCTGCACGACTTACAGATTTAGTGCGAGTGGGTCCGCAGAATGTCTTCGGCCTGTAATCGCGTTACCCACGCTTGTTCGACAAAACTGTCAGTCACCCCATAGACCCCATGGCCGACCCGCATGAGTAAGTTGGCCGACGTCATCAAATGAATAACACCTTGAACATCTCCAGACGTCACTTCTCGACCGATTTGCTCGGCAAAATCCCTTAATGTCGGCGCCGTAAAACTGCCTTTGACGTTTCCTCCGATAGTGCAAATGCGAGAAAAGACGGCCTCTGCAAGCGGGCCCAACGCTTCTATCTTTTGAATCTCAATATCAGCTGCCGCCGTGCCAAACGCCTGGGCAATGGTCGGAAAATGCTCGTCAGCGAGGGCGCCTTGCGGCAACTGGCGGCAGACGTTTAGGGCCTTTAACAACTCTTCAGGTCGGCTCCCCATCTGCTTGAACGCCGCATCAGCGACGGGTAATGAGGGGGTTTTAGAGCCTAACGTGGGCCTGACTTGCTGCAAGATATATTCAACAAAGTCTTGTCCGAGCACCGGAAACTCGTGCGTGACCGCGCCGCTGAACGCCTGATTGCCCTTGACTGCGAGTTCTTGAACGCGCGCTCGATGCGATCCTGTTCCGACAAAAAGAAAGTAGCCGGGGGTACCGTTGCGTGTGTTTACCGCATCTCGGGTTGCCTTCAGTGCGTGAAGCAAGTGATCGCCTTCGGGGGCTCCCATTGCATGTTGCACCTCGTCGATGATAAGCACCACATCTGTGTTGGCTTGATCAACAAGCTCTGTGAATGCTTGGGCGAGGCTGACACCGCCATCCTTACCTAAGTGCGCGAGCTGAAAGCTAAGTTTGAGACCTACGCCACCTACGCTGAGACTCGAAACCCGCTTAAGCTTCATGAGAATTCTTGAACCAGGAGTTTGCAGTTCAATCAAAGACTTGCGAATTGCGTCGTGAACTAAATCTGCTGGGTTAGTTTGCGGCTGACTCCAAAGGTCGACATAAATGACGATGGCCCCTCTATTTTCCAAAGCCGGAATGAAGTCCCTAGCGAGAAACGTGGTTTTGCCAACTCTACGTGGCCCAGAGAGAAATAACCCCGAGCGCAATGAGGTGTCGAGATACGAGGGCCTCAGCAGTTGCTGTGCCATTTCGTCAGCGAGAGCGGTGCGGTGAAAGGTCATTTTTATAAAATATTATGCAAAAAACATAATTATGCCGTTTACATAATTTATTGTAAAGTGATAACAACAGAGGCTTGTCAGCAGACAACATGCCACAATTGCCTGTAACAAGCCGTAATAGTTGTCGGTAAATTTATTCCGATCAGTGATTTTTTGACCCAAGGGCAACATGTCTTTCACCAATATCGTCACGCCAGAATGGTTGTCTGCGCACCTCAGCGATCCTACGATCAAAATCCTGGATTGCACCACCTATATGCTCACCCAGCCCGTTGGGCCCTCAAAAATTGAGAGTGGTCGCGCTCAATATCTGAAAGGGCATATTCCTGGCGCACAGCATGTGTGTATGGAGCAAGATTTTTCTGAGCCTGGTGCGCGCTTTGCTTTTACTGTGCCTAGCCCCGATACCTTTAATCGCTTGATGCAACGCCTTGGCATCCATTATGACGATCACGTGGTGCTGTACGGGCATCAGCAATTGTCTGTCGTGACGCGGATTTGGTTTGTGCTACACGCGATGGGTCATCAAAAAATTTCGATTCTGAATGGTGGGATGGCTCTGTGGATGAAGTCTGGGATGGCCTTGAGCACTGGACTGCCCGCAGTCAAGGCAAGTGAATACAAAGCCGAACCAAAAGTGGGGCGTGTAGCAGGCATAACCGAGGTAACTGAGGCGATCACTGATCCTCAAAAAGTACTTTTGAACGCACTGAAAAAAGAACAGTTTTTAGGAACAGGCGGTGCCCACTATGGCCGCCCTGGACGCATACCAAACAGCGTCAGCTGGCCTGCGACCGACCTTTACGACCCACAGACAGGCGAGTTCAAAAGCCAAGACGAGTTGACTGCACTGCTCAAGCAACTTGACTTGCAGCCTAGTCAGCAGGTGATCAATTACTGCGGAGGAGGCATTGCCGCCACAACAACTGCGTTTGTTCTTGAGACGCTAGGCTTTACCAACTGGTCTATGTATGACAACTCAATGAACGAATGGGCCAATACACCAGACAAACTACTACAAACTGGCTAAGGGGCTCAGCCGTTTTTTGCAGACGTTACCGCTTGTGAATTTGCAGCGTGATGTCTATTTAGCGCCCTTGCCACCCACCAACCAAAGCGCTGTCGGACCAAGCAGTTTAGAAATGCGATGGCGATGTTTCGCAAAAAAACGATAGCCTACTGCAAGCAACGGGGCAAGGGTTTTGCGAGACATCACCCAAGCTAACCGAGGCAACCCTGCACGCCGATAGGCCTCACCAAATACTGCATGCCCTTTGATGACGAGGCCGTTATCAAACTGACCGTACATTTCAGCGAGCGCTTGCGAACAGCTTACGCCCACAGCGCGTTCATCGTAGAGATCAGAGTTGATATCAACAAACCCGAGCAAACCCGCTTGATTTCGACGTGACAAAAACACGATCTCTGCCTGGCACAGCGGGCACTTGCCATCAAAAAATAAGGTGAGTTTCGGCAAATCAGCGGTATTCAAACACGTTCCTTCATTCAACAAACGGAGCATGACAGTTTAGGTCGCTCAAAGACCGATTAGCAATAGATTAATAAGAATTGGCGCTGTCAATTTCGCTTCAGCTCAACGGCAACACACATCAGAAGCACGCCAAATAAAGGCAAAATAAGGGTCATCGTAAAAATTAATTAGGTGCTGTCACATTCAAGCCCCATACTAAACTGAGCAATTCACCCACTAAAGAGACAACCATGTCAAACGAAGCAAAATGCCCTTTCGCAGGTGATACCCAGCCAAACCGCATTTCAGGCGGCGCAACAAACGCTGACTGGTGGCCACAGCAACTTAACCTGAAGCCTTTGCGCCCCTTGTCTGCAAACTCGAACCCTCTGGGTGAAAACTTTGACTATGCGCAGGCCTTTAAAAGCCTAGACCTGGATGCAGTGATTAAAGACCTGCATGCCTTGATGACCGATTCACAAGACTGGTGGCCAGCCGACTACGGTCACTATGGGCCGTTTTTTGTGCGGATGGCGTGGCATGGTGCAGGAACCTACCGCATTGCGGATGGTCGTGGTGGCGCAGGCGCAGGTGCGCAACGCTTTGCACCGCTCAATAGCTGGCCAGACAATGGCAACTTAGATAAAGCGAGGCGGCTGTTGTGGCCGATCAAGCAAAAATATGGTCATAAACTTTCGTGGGCAGACCTGTTCATCTTGACAGGCAACGTGGCACTTGAGTCGATGGGTTTAAAAACCGTAGGTTTCGGTGGTGGTCGCGCTGACACCTGGAGCGCCGATCAAGAGATTTACTGGGGTTCAGAAGGCAAATGGTTGGCCGACGAACGCTACACCGGCGATCGCGAACTTGCCAACCCTTTAGCTGCGGTGCAAATGGGCTTGATCTACGTCAATCCTGAGGGCCCCAACGGCACGCCAGATCCCTTGGCTGCTGCGCATGACATCCGTGAAACCTTTGCACGCATGGCCATGAACGACGAAGAAACCGTTGCCTTAATTGCAGGCGGGCACGCCTTTGGTAAAGCGCACGGCGCCGCCGACCCAGGCAAATATGTTGGGCCAGAGCCAGAGGCCGCCCCAATCGAAGAACAAGGCTTAGGCTGGAAAAACAGCTTTGGCACTGGCAAAGGTGTCGACGCCATCACCAGCGGACTAGAGGGCGCCTGGACGACCAATCCGATCAAATGGGATAACAACTACCTTGAAAATCTGTTTGGCTATGAGTGGGTGCTAACAAAAAGCCCGGCTGGCGCCCATCAATGGACGCCCAAAGACGCCTCAAGTGCCGGTACGGTGCCCGATGCGCACGTTGCCTCGAAAAAGCATGCCCCCATGATGTTCACGACCGATCTGTCTTTGCGTATGGATCCGGCCTATGAAAAGATTTCACGACACTTTCTTGCGCATCCTGACGAACTGGCTAAAGCCTTTGCGAACGCATGGTTCAAACTCACCCACAGAGACATGGGCCCAGTTGCACGCTATTTGGGTCCACTGGTACCTGCCGAACCTTTAATTTGGCAAGATCCCGTTCCAGTGGTCAACCATCCGCTGATTCAGTCGCAAGACATCGCAACGTTAAAAGGCAAGCTGCTGGCCTCTGGCTTGACCACATCCCAGCTGGTCAGCACGGCTTGGGCGTCAGCTGCCACCTTTCGTGGCAGTGACAAACGCGGTGGTACGGATGGCGCACGACTGCGCTTGGCCCCGCAAAAAGATTGGCCGGTCAATCAACCCGCCGAGCTGGCAAAAGTGTTGGCAGTGTTAACGACTGTTCAAACGGCCTTTAATAGTTCGCAGGCCGACGGTAAACGTGTATCACTTGCCGATTTGATCGTGCTAGGTGGTTGCGCAGCCATCGAACAGGCAGCAGGCAAAGCGGGGCAAGCAGTCGTTATGCCCTTCACGCCCGGACGCATGGATGCCACGCAAGACCAAACAGACGTTGACTCGTTTGCGGTACTTGAGCCAACTTCAGACGGTTTTCGTAACTACTTGCGCCCCGAGCATGCCGCCTTTGCCGCAGAGTTACTGGTCGATCGCGCAAACCTGTTGACCTTGACCGCCCCTGAAATGACAGTACTCATCGGCGGTTTGCGTACCTTGGGAACTAATTATGGTCACAGCACCCTAGGGGTCTTCACAGAAAAATCTGACACCCTCAGCACCGATTTCTTTGTGAATCTTCTAGACATGCGCACCGTCTGGCAAAAGTCTGCGGACGATGCAACGGTGTTGGAAGGGCACGACAGAACGAGCAATCAGCTCAAATGGACTGCGACCGTCGTTGACCTGGTGTTTGGCTCAAATGCAGACCTCAGAGCCATCGCAGAGGTCTACGCCAGCGCAGATGCCCATGCAAGCTTCGTGCGTGACTTTGTCGCAGCTTGGACCAAAGTGATGAACTTAGGACGCTATGGGTTGAACTGATCCTTACGGCATCGAGGCGTTCGTGAAGAACGCCTCGATGGTGTAGCCATCAGGCGCCGAACACGCCAACTCAGTCATCGCAATCGTGCCACCCGCACCCGCTTTGTTTTCAACCACAACATCGTAACAAATACCACCGCGCGCCGAGAAAGGTGGGGCTTCATGTTGACGCACGCATATAATGTTATATATTGATATATAGTATCTCGATACACCCTGCGGATAGCTGTTTGACTGCGCCCGCACCAGGTCCTGAAACAGAACCTCTCTAGCATTTTTTATGAACTCAGAAAAATTTGATGGCGCAATGCACACAGACAAGCGAGTGGGCTTCATCGGTCTAGGCCTGATGGGTGGTGGCATGGCGATGAATATTCTAAAAAAACATGGTCAGCTAAACGTTTGTGACCCTGACGAGGCTGCAGTCGCGCGCCTCGTCGCACTCGGCGCGACGCGCATGGCCTCAGCTAAAGAACTCGGGGCGGCTTGCGATATCGTGTTGTTGTCTTTACCTGACCCCGCAATCTCTCTCGCAATTACCTTAGGCCCTGACGGTCTGGCTGAGCATCTCGCACCCGAATCGGTCGTCATCGGGATGTCGACCGATGGCATTGACGCCGTCCGTCAGTTACATGCTGCACTTCAAGCGCGTGGCATTGGTTTTATCGATTGCCCCGTCGGCAAGGGACCACCAGCCGCTGCGGCCGGTGACCTGCGCTTGTTCGCTTCCGGCGATCAGGCGACTTGCACCTCACTGAATTGGCTTTTATCAATGATGGGCAGCACGATCGATTATTGCGGCCCGGTGGGTTCCGGTCAGGCCATCAAACTCGCCAACAATTTGCTGTCTTGCGGCTACGGCGCTTTGATTTCTGAAGCCTATGCCATGGTTAAACAAGCAGGCGCAGATTTGAATATTTTCTGTGATGCCTTACCGCAAACTGCAGCTAACAGCTGGCCACTGCAAAACGTCTTCATTCCCAAGGCGTTTCAGGGCGACTTTACCCCGTACTTTCGACTATCTGCTGCCCACAAAGACTACAAGCTTGCCATTGCGATGGCCGACGCGCTAGGAACACCGAGTCGAACTGCAAAGACCGTACTTGAGTACTACGCTCTCGCGACGCAGGCAGGTCACGGTGCCCGCGATTTTGGTGCCTTGGCACTTGTCAATAACCCAGAGCTACTACGTGAGTAAGACAGACTCTGCGCCGGCTCGCAAGCGCCCGACCACAAAGCGCAACCCGCCAAGCCCGGCTGCGGGTGCTGTCATGAGCTTGCATCGAAGCAGCCCTGTTGCCATGCACCGTCAGTTGTCTCAACACTTGCGCGACGCGATCACCAACGGCGTTTACAAGCAGGGCGACCGCATCGCAACCGAGCAAGAGCTTTCTCTAAAATATGGTGTCTCGCGCATCACCGCCAGGCAAGCTGTGATTCAACTCGTATCTGAAAACCTGCTAGTTCGTCGCCAAGGAAAAGGAACCTTCGTCACTGCACGTCCGGTTAAGCATGATCTAGTCGAACTACACGGTTTCTTTGATGAGTTAGTCGCCAGGGGTGTGAATCCTGAAATACAACTGCTTGAATTTAGCAAGCAAGCCGCACCAGCGCGCGTGGCTGAAAAACTTCAGTCAGACAACAAACAAGTCACCTACTGGAAAAGATTGTATTGCCGCAACGGCGAACCGTTTGCTGTTGCGTGGGTCTATCTCGCACCACAACTCCTCGGAGTGACGCGCGCCTTAGCCGAAAAGCACACGTCTTACCATATCATCGAGTCGCTTCATCAGCTAAAGATCGCTCATGCCGATGTTTCAATTCGAGCACAACTATCCGAAGCCAAGACACGTAAGCTGTTACGCATGCCTCCTGGCACCCCGTTGATCGCGCTCGAAAGAGTTTCATATTTGGCTGACAACACCCCGATTGAATACGCGCTGTATTGCGCCCACGCAGATTCGTATGAGTACACGTTCCGCGTGAGTAGCAAAATCAATGCCGCAGGTGCCTTAACGCGAAGATCCGCTGACCACTCAGAACTCTTTGCCTGAAACAACGAGTCATTCATCCTTATCTGAAACGACGAAAAATTCACCTTTACCTGAAACAACGAAATATTCATCTTTACCTAACACAACGACTCATTCATCTTTACCCGCATCAACGACCCGTTCAATTAAATGTGTAAACCAGCTAACAAACGAAGAGCCCAAGATGTCACAAACTAATTATCTTTCTGAGCGCATGGGTAGTGCGACCGTCTCACCTTCTGGCTCTTTCGAAGCTGGCAGTTTTCAGTCCTTCAGGTTGGTATACACGGCAGGCTACTTCGGGGTGGATGACACGGGTTCACTCAAGATTGTTCACCGTTTTGCAAGCGACATGGGTCGCCCACAATGGAGCGACCCCACTGCAGCCAACTACACCACAGTTATTGCCTCAAACGGTGCAATCCTTGAGGTGCAGTATGACGGAAAGCGCAACGTCAGACCTTGGGATAAAACCTTGTTCATTCGGGTCGTTCGCGGTTTTCTTCGAGAAGGCGATCAAATCATTGTGTGTTTTGGCGACCGCTCAAAAGGATCGCCTGGCATGCGGATTCAGACGTTTGCAGAACCCACTTTTGAATTTCGCGTCTTGGTCGACCCGTTTGCCACCTATCGTTATTCAGGCTTGCCTGAACAGCCTTGCATCGCCGTCGTCGCAGGTGCGCCGGTGACCTGGAGAGCCATTCTGCCAACCCTAAGGCGCTGCGGACAAACATTCAGCCTTGGGTTCAAAGGCGAGGATAAATGGGGCAATCCGAGCGATCAGGTGCAGGGTGTTTTCACGCTGCGTGCAAGTCAACCGATCGCAGGGCTACCTGAACGCATCGAAATGAAACGCGGCCAACATGCCCTCAGACTCGATAGCCTGACAATCTCCACACCGTCTGACGTCACCATCTCGGTCTATGACGCAACAGAAAAATTACTGTGCGTGAGCAATCCCTTGCGTATTGTTTCAGACGCACCACTCTTACACTACTGGGCTGATTTGCACGGACAATCCGAAGAAACGATTGGCACCAATTCAGCTCGCGAACTGATTGAATTTGCCCGAGACAGGGCGTTTCTAGATGCGATGAGCCATCAAGGCAATGACTTTCAGATTACGACGCCCTTTTGGAATCATCTGAACGAACTAACGGCTGAGTTCAACGAAAATGGTCGCTTTATCATCTACCCCGGTTATGAGTGGTCGGGCAATACCGGCTTAGGCGGTGATCGCAACGTCATGTTCATGCATGAAGGTCGTCAGATTCATCGGTCCTCGCACGCTCTGGTCGACGATCTGGCAGACGTTGCCAGTGATGCGAATAGTGCGAATGATTTATTCGATGCCTTAAAAAACGAAGATACCGTTGTGTTTGCCCATATCGGTGGCCGCTACGCAGACATCACGATCGCGCACGATTTACGTATCGAAAAATCAGTCGAGGTGCATTCAGACTGGGGAACCTTTGAATGGTTGATTCACGACGCCTTCGAACAGGGATATCGAGTCGGCATTCTCGCTAACTCTGACGGGCACAAAGGGCGCCATGGCGCCAGCCATCCTGGTGCGTCTCTATTTGGTGCCTACGGCGGTTTGTCTTGTTTGCTCGCCCGTGACCTCTCTCGCGAAGCCTTGTTTGAAGCGTTACGCAAACGCCATCACTACGCCACAACTGGGTGCAGAGTCCTGCTTGATGTTCGCGCAAACTTCGAGAGCGAGGCCAAACTATTTGCAGACGACCCCAACATGGGCACCACAAATAGTTCGTTAGTCAAAACAGCCATCATGGGCGACATTCTTGAAACTCAAGATGCCTACGTTGAACTAAAGATGGAGGCAATCGGTTCTGCCGCAATCGAACGTGTTGAAATTCGCAATCGGCTCGAAGTTTTAGAAACCTATCGTCCCTACACGCCCAACGAACTCGGGCGCCGTATCCGCGTCATCTGGGAAGGCTCAGAATACCGTGGGCGCGGAAGACAGACGGTCTGGGATGGCCACTGCGCGATCGAGGGCAATCAGGTCGAACGTATGTCTCAATTCAATATGTGGAACCTGGATAAGCAAGTTGTCCTTAAGGGTCCGCAACAAATCGAGTGGTCCGCGTTAACGACGGGTGGCTTTGGCGGCTTTGATATCTGGTTAGACGACCCGCAAGCCGGTACACTAAGTATTGATACTGAGTTGGTGAAGTGCAAGATCGCAATTTCCGACATTGGCCTTGACGACCTAGTATTTGAGGCTGGAGGGATTAAGCGCCAGCTTCGTATCTTTAGATTGCCAGACGAGAATCACCATCACGCAGTTGATATTTCGCGGCGTATAAAACTCAACGATCACGTTGACAACGCTTTGTATGTTTGTCTAACTCAAGAAAACGGGCATCTGATATGGTCAAGTCCAATTTACGTGACGCGCTAAAAAACATGCGAGTTCTCAACAACACTTCACGTTGGCTGAGCGTTTGTATCGCCATCTTTATAGCTGCGGTCTTTAACGTACCCGCGAGCGCGCAAGACTATCCTGACAAACCGATACGACTCGTCATCCCTTGGCCAGCGGGCGGGCTGGTGGATATTGCAGGTCGTACCGCCGCGAAAGTGCTTCAGCCTTCGCTCAAGCAAACAATCGTCGTCGAGAACAAACTCGGGGCCGGTGGCATTCTGGGTGCTGATTCGGTTGCCAAAGCACCCGCAGATGGCTACACACTTTTGTTAACAACCTCAGCCCTAAGCATCAATGCCGTGCTGCGCACGAAGATGCCTTTTGACATGTCAAATGATTTGGCACCCATCGCGTTGATCGCTTGGGCACCTTCGGTGCTCGTGGCAAGCCCTCTTCTCAAAGTGGCGAGCGTACAAGAACTGATCGCCCTTGCAAAAACCAAGCCCGGTAAGCTCACCTACGCTTCGGCAGGAGTTGGCTCGCCGGCCCACCTTTCAGCAGAACTGTTTAAGACCTTGGCCGGAATTGACTTATTACATGTTCCGTACAAAGGCGCACCTCAGGCGATGACGGATGTCATTGCGGGTGAGGTAGATTTATTGTTTGCCAATGCGACTGTCGCCATCCCGCAAATCAAAGCGAATAAAATTCGTGCGTTGGCGGTCACAAGCGCAAAGCCTTATGCTGGCTTGCCAGACTTGCCGACCATGGCGCAAGCAGGCGTTTTGAAATTTGAGGCAGACCAATGGTTAGGCATTTTCGCGCCCTCAGGTACGCCAGAAGCAATTTTGACGCTACTGCATCGCGAAATTGGCAAGGCACTTGTTAACGGCGAAGTGCGCACGACGCTCGAACAAAATGGAATGACCACCGCCGTCTTGGCTAGCCGGAACGATTTCAAAAACTTTCTGGTGCAAGATAAAGAGAAATGGGCTGGTGTTGTCAGCGCGGCAAATATCCCTAAAGAATAGAACTTAGTTCAAACGCCTCCTCAGTTCATCACAAGCGCAAGCACAAAAAATAAAATCGCGACCATGCCTAAAGATCCTGCAAGCCCACTAAGTTGGCCAACGTTCAATGGTCGTGTTGGCAAAACTCTTGCTGAATCGACCCCACACTGGAACACCCCAAACCGAGCGCCGGCGGGTGCGCCAAACGTGATTGTGATCCTCATGGATGATATGGGGTATTCAGATCTCGGTTGTTTTGGTGGCGAAATTGATACCCCAAACATCGATGCCTTGGCGGCAAATGGGCTTCGCTTTACGAACTACACAACCGTGCCGATGTGTACGCCCGCCCGCGCCGCCTTACTGACCGGTAAAAACCCCCACAGCGTTGGTTGCGGTTGGCTCTCGCACAATGACCCTGGGTTTCCGGGCTACAAGGGCGAGATCGCCCCCGACGCACCAACCATCGCTGAAGTGATGCGTCAACATCACTATGCGACGATGGCAGCGGGCAAGTGGCATAACACCTACGACCGAAATAATTTTCCTGGTGCTGACAATAGCTCTTGGCCTGTTCAACGAGGCTTTGATCAGTTTTATGGCTTCATGGCGCCCGAAACCAGCTACTTTCAGCCCGACAACATGATGGAGGGCAATCAGTTAGCAAGCGCGCTGCGCTATCCAGACGGCTACTTCGCGCCTGACGACTACACCGGACGTGCAATCGACTGGATTACCCAGCAAAAAAGCTGTGCCCCAGAAACACCTTTTTTTCTTTATCTGGCTTTTCAAACCCCCCATGGGCCTCTGCAAGCAAAACCCGCAGACTTGGCACGGTATCGTGGACGCTACGATTTGGGTTGGGACGCGATGCGCGAGCAACGCTTTGAGCGCCAACGCGCAAATAACCTGATAGAACCCACCGCGGGCTTCGCTCCTCGTAACCCTGGGGTGCCGGCTTGGGCAGACATGAATCCAGACGAGCAAGCGTTATTTGCGCGTTATATGGAAGTCTACGCAGCGTTAGTCGATAACGCCGACCAAAACGTTGGTCGCCTGGTTCAAGGTCTAAAAGAAACCGGGCAGTTCGACAACACAATCATCATGATCACGTCAGATAACGGCGCTAACTCTGTCGCTGGCCCCAAAGGCGTCATGAACTTAATTGGTCGTCGAGTGGGCGCAGTCGATAACATGGATTTAAACCTGCAACTACTCAAAGACGGTCAGGTCGGAGGAGAGCACACCTACATTTGCTACCCAACCGGCTGGACACAAGTCAGCAACACGCCCTATCGCTTTTTCAAACGCACCCCAATGGCGGGCGGTATCCGTGTGCCACTTGTCGTGCACTGGCCTGCCGGAATTTCTGACCGTGGTGCTCTACGCCGCCAGTGGACTCATGTGACAGATATCTTGCCCACCCTAATGGATCTCACCGGCGCCGCTCGACCCGAACACTTCAAGGGCTATCAAACTCGAGGGCTTGATGGGGTCAGCTTTGCAAGCGCCCTGAAAGATTCAAACGCCCCCGCCAAACGAGAGCGTCAATACTACGAACTACAAGGCAATCGTGCTTATATCTCTGGTCAATGGAAAATCGTTTCACTACAAACCCCAGACAAGGCGATCGACCTCGACAATTGGATGTTGTTCAACTTAA
Organism: Burkholderiaceae bacterium; assembly: GCA_029866055.1. Taxonomy (GTDB): domain Bacteria; phylum Pseudomonadota; class Gammaproteobacteria; order Burkholderiales; family Burkholderiaceae_B; genus Zwartia. Next base: position 3,225 of record JARXAG010000003.1, on the reverse strand, counting down.
AGCAGGATCCAGCTGAGTTGACTGACCTGGCAAGCACTCACCCTGAGATCGTGGCCAAACTGATTGCTGAGTTTGACGCAGATGCGGGCACAAACTACGTCTATCCAATCGACACTCGCAATGAAAGTCGCAACACCACGTTTCCGCCGTACGAGCAAAGTCGGTTGTTCATCGAACGTGATTTTTTCCGAACAGCACATTCGATACCTGGGCTGCTTTTAACGCCCATGGTGGGGGATCGCAGTTACGTCATGCGTGCAAGTTTCGACTGGCATGCAGGCGATGAAGGCGTTATTTTTGCGCTAGGCGATAGATTCTGCGGGTTGACCTTGTTTGTTGAGCAAGCCGCTTTACATTTTGTGTATCAATGGTGGCATAGCCCGAAAACCATCACACCGATCACCTTAACGAGTGGGGCGCAAGTCTTCGAGTTCAGCTATCACGCAACGGGTGACCGCAAAGGCAATGCCGATATCACGCTGAATGGTGTGCAGCTCTTTAACAAAGTTGATTTGTCGCCAAGCTTGCTGCGCATCCCAAGTTGCGGGCTGAGTATTGGTATCTCAAGGCGAACGGCCGTCAGCGAGCGCTACGAAGATAAAGGCTCTTTTGAATACTCTGGCAAGATCGATCGTCTGCGGATAGCGCCTGGTGAATTAGCACCGGCAAGCCTCGAAGAACCCAGCGAAGAGATCTATCAGGATAGGCTGCGTAACCGCGTCAAGAGTTGACTCAGCTGAACAGCGGTTTTGAAAATAACAGTGATTTGAGGCGCTCGCGATGAGCGCCTCAAACTCGTAGTCGGTGTTGCGCTAAAAAATCTAGCCCTTCTGCGCTTTACGCGCAGCCTTTTTATCCATAAAGTCTTTGATGATCACAGCATGCTCGGGCGTTTTGTGCGCGATGGCCTGATAAGCCGCTGAAAGCTCAAGCAGGTTTGAGAGCGAAGACGTCTGACCCTCGCGCAACAGGCGCTTAGTCATGCGCATCACTGAGGGTGAGTTCACCGCCATCTTGCGCGCAAGCGTATGCGCCGTACTCAACAAATCTGCGGCTGGCACCACACGCGACACCAATCCCCAGCTCAACGCCGTTTGGGCGTCAATGGGCTCGCCCGTAAACGACATTTCAGCAGCGCGTGCCATGCCGATTACGCGTGGTAAAAACCAAGCGCCACCGTCACCTGCCACGATGCCGACTTTGACAAAACTTTCAGCAAAGGTTGCGGTGTCGGTGGCAATGCGCAGATCGCACATGCAGGTTAAGTCAAAGCCCGCACCAATGGCTGGGCCATTGACCGCAGCGATGGTTGGCACTTCAAGTTGGTGAATCGCCAACGGCAAACGCTGAATGCCATGCCGATACTCTTGGCGCAACACCTCGCTACCAAACTCTGGGCCGATCTGGCGCTGCATTTCGTCGATTTTGCCGCCCGACGAAAAAATGGTGCCGGTGGCCGTAATCACCACGGCTCGCACCGAGGGGTCGCACTCGATGCGATGACAAGCTTCGAGCATCGCCTCAACGATACCTGTGCCCGTGAGCGCGTTGCGCGTCTCAGGGTGATTCAGCGTGAGTGTCACTACGCCCAGATCGTCTTGTTCGTACAATAAAACTGAAGACATCGCGCTTATCTCCCAGCCGCTTTTGCGGTGCGCCCACCGGCCACACCCACGTCTGTTGTGGGCAGATCAAACAAGATCGAGCGCACGTTTTGACTCGTGACACCGATCGACGCTTCAACCGCGCTGGCCATGGCAGCAATCAGCGCCGACTTCAGTTCATCTGTACGCCCGTGAATCAGGCCCACCGTGATCATGACCATTTCGTGACCGATTTCGCCAGCCACAATCACATTTTCAGGCGCGATCTCTTGCAGCACCACGCGGACCGACGACAAGGGCGCGCTAACGCTATCGACCACAGACTGGGTCAGCTTTTTTAATAAGTCTGTTTTTTGTGCCGAGTTGTAACCCTGCATAATTTGTACATTGAGCATTGGCATGGTGTGCTATCTTCCTTTTAGCGTTTTGGGAAACCTCTGACCCATACGATAAACCAAGTTTGAGAACATGGCCCCACATCCTTCGCCTTATAAAAGCACCGGCGGCTTCAAGCGGGTCGTCAACGCGGCGCGTTATTCGATGCAGGGGTTGGTTGCTGCACTGCGCTACGAATCTGCCTTTAGGCAAGAACTCTTGCTCGCGGCAATCTTGACGCCTGCCGCGTTCTGGGTCGGACAAAATGCGGCCCAAGTCCTGCTACTCATTGGCTCGCTAGTCTTAGTGCTGATTGTTGAGCTCTTAAACTCGGCCATCGAAGCTGTGGCCGACGCCGTCTCGCTTGAAACCAATCAACTGATTGGTCGCGCCAAAGACTTGGGCAGCGCAGCGGTGTTTTTAAGCCTGTTGCTCTGTGCAACGGTCTGGTTGGTGCTGTTTGCCAATCGTTGGCTAACCTTTATCTGACACAATAGCGGTATCCGTTCTTTCTAATTGCCTTGACCTACATGTCTTTTATTCAAAAACTCAATGCCGCCTGGGCCTCGTCGCAATCACTTTTAATGGTGGGACTGGACCCCGATTTGCCTCGTTTACCGGCAGAATTGCAGGGCAAACCAACCGCAATTTTTGAGTTTTGCCGTCAAATCGTCGATGCGACTGCACCCTTTGTGTGTGGCTTTAAGCCGCAGATTGCGTATTTCGCAGCTGCGCGCGCCGAGGGGCAACTTGAGGACTTGTGCGCCTATATTCGCGAGCAATACCCCCACCTACCCTTGGTACTTGACGCCAAGCGTGGCGACATTGGTGCCACGGCCACGCAATATGCTCAAGAAGTTTTTGGCCGCTATCAGGCCGATGCGGTCACGGTGAGCCCGTACTTAGGCGGCGATTCAGTTGAACCCTACCTTGAGTGGGAAGATCGCGGCGTGATCGTGTTGTGCCGCACCTCAAATCCAGGCGGCTCTGACCTTCAGTTTTTAGAGACAGACGGCGTGCCTCTGTATTTGCGTGTCGCTGATTTAGTCGCAAATAAATGGAACAAAACAGGTCAATGCGGCTTAGTCGTTGGTGCGACGTTTCCGAATGAATTGGCGGCGGTGCGCAAGGCAGTAGGCGACAGCGTGCCCTTATTGGTGCCAGGCATTGGCGCGCAAGGCGGTGACGTTGCTGCGACCTGCGCAGCAGGCTGCAATGCGCAAAAAACTGGGATGATGATTAATTC
>JARXAG010000063.1 GCA_029866055.1 Burkholderiaceae bacterium | reverse complement strand
TTGGCGCAGCCTGACGAACTGCAGAATCTCATCTGCCACGGTCAGTTCACGAAAGCCTCTGATATGGCTCAGCATCCGAGCACCAAAGCTGCCCACACCCGCGGCCGCACCGCCTGCCGCCGCGCCGATTAGCATGCCAGTCCCCAACGTCAGACCAGCGCTTAGAACATCGGCTACAGCCCCAGCAATCATGCCTACACCAAGCCCTCCGCCTGTATGTACGCCAATATCCTTTAACGCCTCTGGATTAAACAAATCTACGCTCAAGCTGCCCTCTGACAGTGGTAACGGCTGACTCAGATAATCATCAGGACTGAACTGAAATAGTGCGAGCAGCGCTTGCACACAAGCCTGTTCCCGCTGTCTGACAACTGCCTGCTGTAAAACAATCGCCTGCTCTAGCAACTCGGGCACGGTACTTGAGGGCGCACGTAAGGCCGCCAGGTCGATGAGTAGCCCTGCAATCAACGTCAGGCCCGCGTCACGCCGTGCGACTTTCTGCTTTGTGGATTGCAGCTGCAGTCCGGTCAATACGAATTGATGCGAAGGTAAAACAATCGAGAGCGTTCGGTAGAGGGTTTCTTCGCCCTCAAGCGGAGGGCTCACGCTGTCGAACTCTACGCAGATATGCAACCCCAAGCGCGACAGCGTGTCGCGCCACTGCGCGGCGCGCGACGTCGTGCTTGCCACAAAGTTTAAGACAGGTAGCAAAGGGCGACCACAGCCGGCGAGTATCACGAGCTCGTCTTTATGTTTGGCGAGCACTGGTTCACGCACGTCAATGACATAGAGCCCAGCCTGACAGTCGAGCAACTTTCTCAGCACGCGTGCCTCTTGCTCATAGCGCCCAGAGGCTTCGGGACCTTGTAAAAATAATCTGAGCCGCTCTGGGCCATCCAGCCGAACGCCAGAGCTCTCGAGTTGCTCTAGGTAGTCGAGTAAGCCCATGCTGTCTTCAATACCTGGGGTATCAAACAGCAGCATTACCGAGGTACCGTCTAGTTTGACTTGCGCACCCTGCACCTTTTTCGTTGTGCCGGGTGCATCTGCGACTTCACCAAAATTGACGTCGCGAGTGAGTGTACGAAGCAACGACGTTTTACCTGTGTTGGTATGCCCCACGACCGCAATCTGCAGGGCGCTTACGTGATTAGTCATCTGAGCGCCCCAACCATTCTGAAACAGGGGCAAGCAAGGGGGTGACTAATACCTCGACCTCGAGCGCGGCATGTAGTTGATTTTTCCAAACTGGGATACGTCCTTCAGCTGCGTCAGGTCCCTCGACTCCGCCAGCAGGTTGTAGCCAGACGAGGGTCTTGCTCGCATAGGACGATAATTCATCGATCAAATGGATCGTCCCCCGATCTGGCGTGTGTCGGGCATCGCAGGCGATCACCAGGCGCCGCGGGTTGAGCTGCGCCACATGACCCAGAGCCATGTTTCGAGTGTTGCGCGAGTCAATCATGACTGTGTGAACAATGGCGCTACCTAACCCCAAGGGAGGCCACTCGCCTTCTAGTTCAATGCCAGTGATCACGGCATACTTCGCACGGTTAGCGCCTTTGTCCGCGGGCGGATAACGAGGCTTGATCTGTGGCGGCACCAACCCCTCAGGGGGTAACCCAGCTGGCCGCATCTTTGCAACCAAGACCTGATAATAAGGTGAATGTAATTGTGGTTGCGTGCGCGGCCAGGCGCGCGCCACCATCGCCAGGCTAACGAGCAGTAACAAGGCTCTGGGCGCGACTCCGTAGCAGACCAATGCACCCGTCAGCCAACTCGCCCAAAGCGCCTGCGCCTGCGCTGAATTTCTTGATAAGTGACCACTTGCGCGAACCGTTTCGCTGTCAGGTATCGCGAAACCAAGCCATTGTGGTACGACGCCCACGAACTGCGTTAAGGCGACAAAGCTGTCGGCCGACAAGAGCGTGGTCTCCCAAGCAAAACTAAAGTGTCGCATCGACAACGTAAAGTAAAGCACCGCCAGCATTGCCAGGCTGGCCACCAGCCAAGAGGCATGCGTCACACTGCTGAGTACCCAGCGCAGCCCACCCGCTTGCTGCCAGAGTGACCACCAGGCTTGGCCGGCCAATCCGACCTGGGGCCCGGTTGCAAGTCTGCGAACCAACCATCGCCACCCCTGTGCAAGCCAACCGCCCGAGCTCATCCCGACGATTAGGGTCACGAGCCATACCACCAGGCTAAAGAGATTGACACCCAGCAACACAACGAGTGCCGACACCACATTCACCGACTGAAGCCCGGCACCAAGCGCCGCTAAGGCTGCGCTCCCCCCCACCAGTAAGGCAATCACCAACAAACCAATGAGGGCAATCCAAAGTCCAGACTGCACGCGACCAAGCGCCAGCGTAACGCCCGACGTTTCTCCGAGTAAATTGGCGCGCATCGCGATTTGCCGCGCTGCAGTGGATTCGCGCGCCGCCCGCAAACAGGCAGCCCGATCGTCGAGCTGCCCCCATTGCGTTTCTTTCAGACGAAGCGCCTCACACAGCCAAGATTCTTTCAAGACAATATGGTTCTGCACTAAGGTTGGATGCTTAATGTCGGGCATCAAGTTCGGCTAGCCATAGAAAATAAAAGGCTTGTTTAAATAGAAATAAGTGGGCGATTTGACCGCGGCGCCCACTGAAGGGGTGCTCGTACGGATAAACCACAGTCACGAGTTTACGCGCAGTCAGGTGGTTGACTTGATTGATCTACATCAACCGCTAGTGGCTCAACAGGTGCTAACTTGAACGAACCATACGACTGCTGAGGTGATTTTAAGGAAGATAAACGAATCACACCACGCAACGTGCAGGTTTGCTGACCGATTTAGCCCTTTTGAGTGCGAGGGCGGAACATCGCAGCCTGACTCAGAACGTCCTAACAGGAAAATAGCAATGCGTCTGCTGGTGGCCGAAGATGATGCGCTGCTCGGTGAAGGAATCCAAGCGGCCTTTAAAATGGCGGGATACGCGGTGGACTGGGTTCAAGACGGGCAGCAGGCACTGTTAGCGCTTGAGCACGAAAGCTATTCAGCCTGCGTGCTCGATTTAAGCTTGCCTAAACTTGATGGTCTAAGCCTGCTCAAGACTATCCGTCAAAGAAAAAACGCCATCCCCGTTTTAATTCTGACCGCTCGCGACAGCCGCCAAGAAAAAATTGCGGGGCTGGATGCCGGTGCGGATGACTATCTCACCAAGCCCTTTGATCTGCCTGAGCTTCAGGCAAGAATCCGCGCGTTGTTACGCCGTGCAGTGGGCTCAGGCTCGACCGAACTAACGTATGGCGCTGTCACGCTTGACTCCACGGCCAGACGAGTATTTTTAAATCAAGAGCAGATCACGCTTTCCTCCAAAGAATACGCCCTGCTCTACGATTTACTCAGCCATCAAAATCATGTGCGAGCGCGCGGCGATCTTGAACAGACCCTATACGGCTGGGGCGAAGAGGTTGAGAGCAATGCGGTTGAGGTTCATATTCACCATCTGCGCAAAAAACTAGGGGCTGATCTAATTCGGACTGTGCGCGGGATGGGTTACGTCGTGGGCTCTAAATGAGCGAGCAAACAAGGCTGACTATGCGCTCGCTTCGTCTGAACCTAGTTCTGACCCTCGCGTTTGCACTCGTGCTCGTGTCGCTGGCAGTTGCCTGGTTTGCTTACGACAAAGGCTTACACGAAGCAGACGAGTTACTAGACGGCCAACTTGTGCTTTCGGCCCGTTTACTCGAAGGGCAAATCAATCACGAAGAGCAAGAGCATCCAAGCGTCTTTAATCGGCCACAACCTTCTCCTTCAAGCCAGATTAATTCGGCACAGGTCGTCGATTTAGACCCCTACGGCAGACTACCCTATGAACAAGAATTAGCTTTTCAGATTTGGGCGCTCGACGGCATCTTAAAAATGCGATCAGCTAATGCTGAACAGATGCAAAAAGCGCCAGACATGGGCTTTAACAACCAAGAGTTCAACGGACTGCTCTGGCGCAGTTACAGCAAAACAAGTCATGACAAAAAATATCTGATCCAAGTCGCCCACCCACTCGATACGCGCAAAGAGATTGGGCTCGAGGTAGCGTTACGGGTTGCCTTTCCGGTCTTGCTCGCGTTTCCACTTTTAATTTTGTTGATGTACTGGGCCGTGACGTACTCTTTACGCCCCTTAAATACCATCGCCGATAACTTGTCGCGACGTACGATATTTGAACTCGACCCAGTGGTCACGGCTAATGTCCCGCACGAAATTAAGCCAATCATTGCAGCCTTCAATTCAATGCTCGAACGGGTCAGGGTCAGCATCCAAAATGAACGCCAGTTCACCTCAAATGCGGCCCATGAATTACGCACTCCTTTAGCAGGCATTAAGCTACACGCTCAACTCGCCGAGACGACAAGTGATGAGGTTGCGCGCCAGCGCTTCTTAGTGCAGGTACTCAAGGGAGCAGAGCGAGCACAACGACTGGTCGAGCAAATGCTCAAGCTCGCCCGCCTTGAACCGCAGCATAGCGACCCAAGCGAGCGGGATCAGCCCGTCAGCATTCGCAATTTAATCTTACAAGTACACGATCTTGAAGCCTTTGCACTGCGCGCAAAATCTCAAACATTTAACGTGGATATCCCCGCGCAAATCGGCGAACTGTTGGGGCAAGAAGATTTATTAATCGTGGCGCTGGCAAACTTGGTCAGTAATGCCTCGAGGTACAGCTCTAACAACACAACCATCACATTAGGTGCCTGGCTTGATGACCAATCGTTGGGGCTATACGTTCAGGATCAAGGGCCGGGCATCCCTGAGCACGAGCTTGGTACGATCACACAGCGCTTTACACGAGGCGCCAACCTGCAAGGTGAAGGAAGCGGCCTGGGCTTGGCCATCGTTGAGAAAATTGCCAGTCTGCATCAGGCACAACTCAGATTCATGAATTTACCTAATGCTGGGTTACGCGTTGAAATAGTCTGGCCCAACGCAGCTCGTGTGAAGTCTTAAGATTTCCCTAAGAAAGCATCGCTACAGTGACTACACATCCTGAGACACATCGTGGATCACATTTATTTCGATAGCGATTTTTTACTTAGAGAGCTTAACCATGCGCAACAAAAAGATACACCTCGCAGTTTTTTTATGCCTGTTCCAACTGAGCACCGCAAGTTACGCGGATCGACACGGCCACGAACAAGACGATGATCATGACGGCTACGAACAAGATGAATGCCGCTCAAGCAGGGGCTCTTGCAACACCCTATCAAGCGCTCAATCTTCGTACTCGAGTTCGTCAAGATCGGGGTCAGGCTACGAGAGCAACTCTCGAGAAGGCTGTTCTGAAGACGGTGATGATTCACACGGGTCTAATCACCAAGAGTCTGATCACAACTCGACTTGCGCGGCACCGGTTCAAACAAGTGCTGCCCTGACCACTGCTAGCTTAAGCAGCGATGCGTTCGGGTGCCCGCTAAGCAGCCCCCCCCTCAAACCACCTTCGGGTGGTTTTTTCTTGCTTCGCACCAGTCGTGTTTTAGCAACAGGTCTCGAGGAGTCGCCTAACCACTCTGGGTAGAGGAGTGCTAAACGGCGTTACTTAGGCTTTGTGTAAATTTGCGTATTTTTTACTAAAAAAGCTTTTCGAAGGTGGGCCGTACGGGTTAAAAAGACGAAAAACTGAAAAAGCGACGCCCAACTCGACCTAGTCCTGAGGCATGTGAATGGCCTCGATCGCTCGCGAACCCAAAAAAGGCAAAGTTTAAATGACCATACCGTACTTTTTTTCACTCGCAGTTGGGCTGACAGCTTTCGCTTTATTGCTCTCTTTTTTCATTGCGTACGTGACATTTCATCCAATTTGGCATGCAAAGTTGGTCGACATGTTTGGCGGCCTCCAAAATATCAATGTCGGGAGCGTGATCTTTTTGTCACTGAGCTTAGCTTTCGTATTTAGCGACGTCGCTCAGGTGCATTTGCGGGCGCGAGGCGCCATCATGGTCGAGGCTGACGCGATGCGCACACTTGGGCGAATCTCTTTAAACATTGACCCGCAGGTCGGAGTCCCCTTGATGGCCGCTGTGCGACAGTACACCAAAGACGTCTTGGGCAAAGAGTGGCCCGAGATGCGTCGCATGTCTGGCGCTTCATTTAGTACAAACGAATCCTCCGCCCTCGGACCCTTAACTAGGATATCTGATATTGCCGCGAACCCCCAAAACCAGCAGCTTCTGGGAGGGACGATGACAGGCCAAGTTATTTCGCTGACGAATCGACTCAGAGAGCAACGTTTGCTCCGTGCCGAGGCTAGTCGTTATACGATCGGCTACCCTCGACTAGGCTTGGTTCTTTTTTTGTTAGCCGTGGCAGTCGCTGTTTTAACAGTGAGCGCAATTTCTAAACGCCCCATGCAAATTCTTGCAAACTTTACGCTGCTATGGTTGGCGCTCATTTCGCTTTTGGTCGTTTACTCACAGCAAAACCCATTTGCGGCGTTGGATTTTGTAGCGCCTTTGCCCATCGAAGAGGCTCTGCAACGCTTGCTAGTGATGAAAAAAACAAGCTAGTGACGAGGTGCGCGAGCCGCGGCAGAGAACCATCACCCGCGCAGGGCGCGTGCATGCGCGAGGATGGAACGATGTGAGGCACGTGCTGAATAGCCTCGCTAAACCAACAACGCCACAGCTTTAATCTGCGCCCAGAGCGACATACCTGGCGCAATCTTCAAACGCGCCACCGACGCGTGCGAGATCTTTGCGAGCAAGCGTTGCTCGGGTTGGTCACCTGTAGACAACTCAATCAAGGCCTGACCACCCGCGCCGTCTCGTAGCGCAAGCACGGTGACGGGCAAAATATTTAATATGCTGCTGTCTGTATGGTGGCTGAGCGCCAGACTCACATCGCGGGCATGGATGCGTAAGCGCAAACGATCGCCGGGTGTGTGCGCGGGGCCGTGGGCATACAGCCTGCCCATCGGGCTTTGCAGCGTGAGTAAGCCGTGCGCGTCGCGCTGCTGCACCTGCGCCTGCACTACCACGCCCGCATCGTCGCGCAGAGCGAGCGGTGCATCAGGATGATTCATCACCTCAAGCGCTGGGCCCGCCTGACGCACGCGCCCGCCTTTCATCAAGACCAGATGATCTGCCAAACGCGACATCTCATCGACTGCATGGGTCACATATAAAAACGGGATAGTCGTGGTTTGTTTGAGACGCTCGAGCACACCCAAAATCTCTGAGCGACGCGCGGCATCGAGCGCGGCCAAAGGTTCGTCGAGCAAGAGAATATCTGGGCGAGTGAGCAACGCACGACCGAGCGCGACACGTTGGCGCTCGCCGCCTGATAATTGACCGATTGCCCGTTGTAACAAGGGCGCTAAATCAAGTTGCTCAACACACTGCGCATACTCAGCCGCTGTACCACCTACGCGTTGCCAGCCATAGCGTAGATTTTGCTCGACCGACAAGTGCGGCAACAGTGCCGAGTGCTGAAACACAACACCAACACGCCGTTGATGCGCCGGTACAAATACGCCCGGCGCCTGCCAAGTTTGTTGATTGATCCGGATGTGACCCTTGACGTCGGGCTCAAGCCCGGCGATGGCACGCAAGATGGTGGTTTTGCCACCGCCAGACGGGCCAAAAATAACTGTCGTGCCTGATGAGGGTAGCGTTAAGTCAACGGACAACTCGAAGGCAGCCTCGCCTACGCGTAAGAGCTTCAAACTTAAGTCGATACCGGTTTGTTCGCTCATCGCGCCTCACCTTGCAGATGCGACAAACGTTGGCCGTACCATTGCATCAGGCACAGCACGACAAACGAAAAGATCAACAACCCACCGGCCAACCAGTGGGCTTGCTCGTAGGCCATTGCTTCAACACGGTCGTAGAGCAACACCGACAGCACGCGCGTTTCGCCTTCGATGTTACCCCCCACCATCAGAATCACGCCAAACTCACCAACCGTGTGCGCAAACCCCATCACCGTCGCCGTGATAAATGCTGGGCGACACAACGGGATCACAACAGTTTTAAAACGATCAAAAGGCGACGCGCGCAATGTTGCGGCAACATCCAAGATTGACGTATCTAAACTTGCAAAACCCGCTTGCAGGGGTTGCACCACAAACGGCAACGAATACAGCACCGAGGCCAACAACAAACCCCAAAACGTAAATGCTAAAGAGCCCCAACCTATGGCGTGCGTCAACTGACCGAGGGGCCCCTCGGGGCCCAACATGACCAATAAATAAAATCCGAGCACAGTCGGCGGCAACACCATGGGCAGCGCCACAATGGCAGAGAGAGGCGCTTTAAAGCGTGACCGCGTGCGGGCTAGCCACCAGGCAAGTGGCGTACCTAGCAGCAACAAAATCACCGTCGTGAGAGTTGCAAGCTTAAGAGTCACCCACAGTGCAGCCAAAATCGCCGTCATCGTGGTGCGTCGCAGAATTTAGTTGTAGCCATGGCTTGCAATAATGCCTTGTGCGTCGGGCTGTTGCAAATACTGCATAAACGCCAGCGCAGCCGGGTTATGTTGACCGCGGGTCAATAACACCGCCGTTTGAACGATTGGCTGATGTAATGACTCAGGCACCAACCAACTGTGTTGGTAAAGTTTTTTTTGTTCGGGCGTTTCAAGTGCAAACGCACGCGGCAATAGGCCAGCGTCAGCATTACCGCTAAACACAAAATGAGCGGCCTGACCAATGTTCTCACCCATCACCAAGCGCGCCTGCACCTGGGGCAACAAACCTAAAGCCTCGAGTGTTTGTTTAGCGGCTAGACCATAGGGGGCCAACTCAGGATTCGCAATTGCCAGTTTCTTAAACTGCGCCTGGCGCAGAAGCTGTTCGACCGAAGTGCTCGAACCGGGGGCTTGACTCACAAACACTAGGCGGCCACGGGCGTAGTCAAACAAGGTGCCCTTAACTGCGAAGCCCTCATTGACCAGACGCTCGGGGGTCTGACGGTCGGCCGATAAAAACACATCAAAGGGAGCCGCCTGACGAATCTGGGCATAAAACTTACCGGTTGAGGCCGCACTAATTGAGATTTTGTAGGGGGTTTGCTCTGAAAATTTAAGCACTAGTACTTGTGCGGTATTGACAAAATTGCTGGCAACCGCCAAGCGCGCGTCTTTAGCGTTGGATTGGAGTGAATAAATTAACAAAAATATAAATAAAATCAATGACTTATTAATTTTAACCCCCTAAGAACTGCTTCTAATCCACACCTCGCGACAAGCCTTTACCCAGTGTGATCCGAGCACCTTTTAAACACCCTGTTGTTGGATAACCCGATTGCCCTCAGGGTCGCCATGCACCAAAGCCTAAATTAAGAGTACAGTAATTCTACGGACATATCTGCACGATTAACTGATACGCTTTCACACTATGACACAGACATCGGCACCCTTAATCGATCGTTTCGGAAGAAGCATTGAGTACCTGCGCTTGTCAGTGACTGATCGCTGTGACATGAAGTGCACCTATTGCCTGCCAAAAAGTTTCAAAGGTTACCAAGAGCCAAAAAATTGGCTGACCTTTGATGAGATCGAGCGTGTCGTGGGCGCCTTTGCTAGCCTTGGCACCTCGCGGGTACGATTGACCGGCGGTGAACCACTTCTGCGCCGTAATCTGCCGCAACTGGCTGCGCGCATCAGTGCACTACCTGGCATTCGTGATTTATCGCTATCCACCAATGGCACCCAATTACCTAAATTTGCCGAGGCACTGCGTGCAGCGGGCGTGTCACGTTTAAACATCAGTCTGGATAGTCTGACGCGTGAGTGCGTCACCCAGATCACCGGTCGCGACTCGATTGACGACGTCATGGAAGGCTTAGCCGCTGCCGAGGCCGCTGGGTTTGCGCCGATCAAACTAAATATGGTCGTCATGCCTGGCGTCAACGAACACGAAGTTGAAGCCATGACCGAGTTCTGTATCAATCGCGGCTTTATTTTGCGTTTGATCGAAACCATGCCGATGGGTAGTACCGGCTTGAAGTCAAGCTACGCGCCGCTAGGGCCAATTCTTGATCGCTTACGCGAACGTTTTGATCTGATCCCTGAAATCAAAGAAATGGGCGGCGGGCCAGCGCGTTATTGGCGCACCAAAGACGGTCGTGGTCAGATTGGTTTGATTACCCCTATCAGTCAGCACTTCTGTGCCACCTGTAATCGCGTGCGGCTGTCGGTTGATGGCACGCTTTACTTGTGCTTAGGCCAAGAAGAAAAACTCGAGATTCGCCCTCTGTTACGCGCTGGCATTAGCGACGAAGATCTTGAGCAAGCCCTGCGTGAAGCGATCGAGCTCAAACCCGAGCGTCACGAGTTTCTCGAAGCGCCCACTAAGATCATTCGCTTTATGTCGCAGACAGGCGGCTAAACGTCCCCGCGAGTCACCGTACACTAGCGGGATTCGTCACCGTGTGTCTTGAGTTATGAAACCCAGAGCCAATCTACTGAATTTTGAAGAGGCGCGCGAGCGTCTGCTTGCTGCTGCTGCACCCTTATCCAGCATCGAAACCCTTCCACTGCTACAAGCCCAAGGCCGAGTGCTTGCCCAAGCAGTCACTTCGCCCTTGAATGTACCTGGCTTTGATAATTCAGCGATGGATGGCTATGCCCTGCACGTTGCGGATCTCAACGCTCTACCCGACGCGTTCGCGGTGGTGCAGCGTATTGCCGCAGGGCAAACGGGTACCGCCTTAGCCGCCAACACCGCTGCACGCATTTTTACTGGCGCTCCGATCCCTGAGGGCGCAAACGTTGTCGTGCCGCAAGAAAATACCCAAGACGAAAACGGTGCGATCAAACTGACTCAGCCAATTCAATTGCATCAGCATATTCGTCGCAAAGGTGAAGACATCACGCTAGGCGGGCCTGTACTTGCAGCGGGGCAGCGCTTAGGCGCCCAGCATTTGGCTATGCTCGCCTCGATTGGCGTGGCGAGTGTTTCAGTGTTTGCCTGGCTAAAAGTGGGTGTATTTTTTACCGGTGACGAACTCACCGAACCAGGCCAACCCTTGGCACCTGGCGCAATCTACAACAGCAATCGTTACGCCATCAATGGCCTGCTCAAGCAGCTTGGCTGCGCCATCACCGATTACGGCATTGTGCGGGACTCTGCTCAAGCTACGCGCGACGCCTTAGAACGCGCTGCCGCTGAAAACGACGTGATTATTACCTGCGGTGGTGTATCAGTAGGCGAAGAAGATCACGTTAAAGGTGCAGTGCAGGCGTTAGGTTCGCTTGATTTATGGCAGATTTCAATGAAGCCCGGCAAACCTCTGGCGTACGGCAAGGTCGGCGCTGCAGACTTTATTGGCCTGCCCGGCAACCCTGTCAGCTCATTTGTGACCTTTTTGTTAATGGCACGCCCCTTTTTGCTCAAACGCATGGGAGCTCAAGAGGCACCACTGCGCTACTTAACCGCAACGGCTGACTTCAGCTGGCCGCGCCCAGACAAGCGTCGTGAATTTTTGCGCGTCAAACTCGAGCAAGACGCGAGTGGCCAACCGGCCTTACAACTGTGGCCCAATCAGGGCTCAGGTGTCATGAGCAGCTTGGCCTGGGCCGATGGGCTGGTTGACCTCGCCCCCGAAACAGTCATCACCAAAGGCGACAAAGTGCGGTATCTTTCGTTGTCTGAACTTTTAAATTAAGCAGTCATCATGCACCTCAAGGTTTTGTACTTTGCCCAATTGCGCGAAAAATTCGGACTCGCTGAAGAAGCCGTGCAAGCGCCTGAGGGCGTGCGAACAATTGCCGATCTGATGCAGCACCTTGCCAAGCGCGGTGGCGTCTGGCAAGAAACTCTAGGTGGTCAATATGCGTTTAGAGTGGCAATGAACCAAGAGATGGTGTCGCAACAGACTGCACTACTTGACGGCGCCGAGGTTGCGATTTTTAGACCTGTGACGGGTGGTTAAATCATGAGCGCGCGCTTGTCTGTCGCCGTACAAAATGAAGACTTTGATCTTCGCCACGAACACCAGCAACTCGTTCAAAACGATCATGGTGTTGGCGCAGTCGTGGCCTTTATTGGTATGGTGCGCGACCTGAATCTGGCCGACGATGTGGTGGCGCTTGAGCTTGAACACTACCCCGGCATGACCGAAAAGTCGCTCATGAATATCGTGCAACAAGCCGAAAGCCGCTGGTCGCTGCAAGCCGCGCGCGTGGTGCACCGTGTCGGCAAGATGTACCCGGGCGATCAAATTGTGCTGGTGCTGACGGCCAGTGCGCACCGCGGCGACGCCTATGAGGCCAACACCTTCATCATGGATTATCTGAAAACCGAGGCTCCGTTCTGGAAAAAAGAATGGACCCCCGAAGGCCCGCGCTGGATTGAAGCGCGCGACAGTGATGACCATGCTGCGGCGCGTTGGGCCGCGCAACATCCCCCACCAAATCCGTAAGCGGCAAGGTCCACTAACCATCCTACAGCGATCCGAGTGAAGCACGATGAGCGAACCTAGTCACACTGAAAATAAAACTGTCAACGCACCGTACGACGCACTCATCCTTGCTGGCGGCAAAGGTAGCCGCCTTGAAGGGCGCGATAAAGGCTGGGTCATGCACCAGGGCCTGCCTTTGATCGAGCATGCCTTGGCTTGTCTTGCTGCACAAACAACCGTCCCTACGCGTGTGTTGATTAGTGCCAATCGCAATATCGATGCCTATGAGCAAACGGGGCGCATCGTCGTCACTGATGAACGTGCAGATTTTGCGGGGCCGCTTGCAGGCATTGAAGCGGGGCTCATGCGCTGCAAAAAAAATAACATGTTGGTGATACCGTGCGACACGCCTTTATTGCCGCCTGATTTATTTGAATGCCTTGAAGCCGCCCTGGCAGAATACCCCTCAACGCTTGCAGCCTACGCAGTCACCCCCGATGGCCCTCAACCTTTGTGTTGCTTGCTGCGCCCCGCTGCCGCTGGCTGGCTAGCCAAATATCTCGACGAGCAACATGCCGCAGCGATCAAATGGCTTGATCAGTTAGGCGCATGCGCAGTGCACTTTGACGACTCAACCGCCTTCAGTAATTTCAACACGATGGAGATGTTTCAATCCCTAAAGCCGAAAGGTCAGGCATGATGGCAAACCTCACATATTTTGACGCGGTAGGCCAAGCATGACAGCAGACCTCACACACTTTGATGCCGCAGGCAAAGCACACATGGTTGATGTCTCAGCTAAAGCTGAAACTCATCGTCGTGCCGTGGCGCATGGCCGTATCACCATGCTGCCAGCCACTTTTGCGAAGCTCGCTGCAGGTAGCGCGGCCAAGGGCGACGTACTAGCCATCGCTCGCTTAGCAGGCATCATGGGTGCAAAACAAACCGGCTCACTCATCCCTCTATGTCATCCGATTCCGTTAACGCGCGTCACCGTCGAGTTTGTTAGTGATGCAGCGAGCTCGTCTGTCACCTGTACCGCCACGGCCGAAACCGTTGGCCGCACCGGCGTCGAAATGGAAGCCCTCACGGCCGCTACCATCAGCTTGCTCACCATCTATGACATGTTGAAGGCGGTTGATCGTGGCATGGTGATCGATGCCGTTAAGTTGCTTGAAAAGCACGGTGGCAAGTCTGGGAGCTGGGTGGTATAGCGGCCGTCTAGATAGTTTAGTTGGCGCCGATAAAGGCTCTCTAAAGAGGGCCTTTATTTTTTTGAGATGCCTAATGACCAAGAAACTTCACCCTCCTTTGCTTTAAATCAACTCCTCCCCATTTGGTTTTAGGTACCACACCCTCTTCCCGACTAAGTTAGATCATATCGACTTAGGAACGGGCTCATGTGGTTTAAGACGTTGGATATTCTTGGTAAACAACTCATACCGATCGTGCAGGGCGGCATGGGGGTTGGGGTCTCGGCTCACCGTCTCGCTGGAGCTGTTGCCCGTGAAAATGGTGTGGGTACGATCGCTAGTATCGATTTGCGTCATCATCATCCTGATCTTGAAGAGCAAACCGAGCATTGTCGAAATCGCGATCAGATCGATCAGGCGAATTTGATTGCCCTTGATCGAGAGATCAAAGCGGCCAAACGGCTAGCCGAAGGTCACGGCGCTATCGCTGTCAATATCATGAAGGCAGTGCGACAACACCCTGCCTTGGTACAACAAGCGTGCGAAAGCGGAGCCGATGTCTTAGTGATGGGTGCAGGCCTGCCGCTCGATCTACCTGAGATGGTGGCTGATTTTCCGAAGATGGGTCTGGTGCCCATCTTGTCTGAAAGCCGTGGCGTGGCGATTGTGATGAAAAAATGGCTTAAAAAGGGGCGTTGCCCTGACGCCATTGTGATTGAGCACCCGGGTCACGCTGGCGGCCACTTGGGCGCCAACAAGGTCGAAGACCTGCACGCACCGCGTTTTGAATTTGATTTGGTCCTGAACGATTGCCAAGCCCTCTTTGCTGAACTGGGGTTAGGTAAAGATGCGCCGCCTTTAATCCTGGCCGGTGGCATTGACTCTCACGAAAAAGTTCGTCACTGGTTAGGCGCTGGGGCAAGTGCCGTGCAACTTGGCACCGCCTTTGCCGTTACCCAAGAGGGCGATGCGCACGATGAGTTTAAGCGCGTACTGATCAACGCAACCCCTGCGAACATGGTCGAGTTTATTAGCGTTGCCGGCCTGCCAGCCCGGGCAGTCGCCACCCACTGGCTGAAGCAATATCAACGACACGAACCGCGCATGCAAGCCTGCGCTAAAGCAGACCCGCGCCGTTGTGCCCAGCGAATGGATTGTCTGACTCAATGCGGTCTGCGGGATGGCTTAACGAAGATCGGTCAATTTTGTATTGATCTGAAATTGGTATCCGCCTTAAAAGGCGATGTGCAAAAGGGTTTATTTTTCAGAGGCGCCGGAACACTACCCTTTGGCAAAGCGGTACGTTCGGTTCGCGAGCTGATTGAATATTTACTGTATGGCACTTTTCCTGCAGCGCTTGATTTCACGACCACGTGTTTTAAAAATATACACATGGCCGCAGAAATTGAGCGAGATGCCTGGCGCAATTCTACAGTCGTTACCTCAGCTTAAATACCCTCATGCCCCATCAACATTCCCATCTCGCTGACGTTGAATTTGATCCCGAGCTAATCGCCCGCTACGATGGTAGTGGCCCGCGTTATACCTCGTACCCAACTGCAGATCGCTTCATCGAAGGGCCCATCCCAGCACAGTACGTCACCGCGTTGCATAAGCGTCAAGACGCACGCTCAGGCGCTGCGTTGTCGCTGTATGTGCACCTGCCTTTTTGCGATACGGTTTGCTATTACTGCGCTTGCAACAAGATTGCCACCAAAGACCGCGGGCGCGCTGATGTTTATCTAGACTACCTTGAACATGAGATCGCCCTAGTGCGCGCCGAGTTTGCAGTCGCACCTGCAGTCACACAACTGCACTTAGGCGGCGGTACACCTACCTTTTTAACAAATGTGCAACTCAGTCGCCTCATGCAGATGCTTAAGCAATCGTTTGCCTTCACACTCGACGCCGAATGTTCAATTGAAGTTGATCCGCGCAGGCTGAATGACGGCGCCCTAGAATTATTAGCGGATCATGGCTTTAACCGCATGAGTATCGGCGTGCAGGATCTTGACCCAGCGGTGCAAAAAGCCGTCAATCGCCTACAGCCTGCAGAGCTCACACAAGCCGTTCTCGAAAAAGGTCGTGCCTTGGGCTTCAGCTCGATTAATCTGGATTTGATTTACGGCTTACCCAAACAATCTGTTAGCACGATGCAGGCCACCCTCAGCACAATCTTAACCTGGCGCCCTGAGCGCATTGCGCTCTACAGCTACGCGCATTTGCCCGAGCGCTTTATGCCTCAGCGACGTATAGAAAGCGCTGACATGCCTAGCGCGACCGAAAAACTCGCCATGCTTAAGCTCGCTGTCACTACATTGCTTGCATCAGGTTATGTCTATATTGGCATGGATCACTTTGCGCTACCAGAAGATGATCTGGCGATCGCACTCGAGCAAGGCACTTTACAACGAAATTTTCAAGGCTATTCAACTCAAGCCGACTGCGATTTGATTGCGCTAGGGGTATCAGCTATTAGCCGAATCGGCGATACCTACGCACAAAATCACCGAGACCTGCTTGATTACTACAACACATTGGATCAGCAACAACTGCCGCTTGCAAAAGGCTTAGTGATGACGCGTGATGATGAAATCAGACGCGCAGCGATTCATGATTTGTTGTGTCAATCGATGCTCAACATAGCAAGCTTTGAACAAGTATGGGCTATTGATTTCGCTACATACTTTGCGCCCGAACTTGTGCAAATGCAAACGCTTGAGCACGATGGTTTAGTTGAGCTCACAGACGACTCAATCGATATCACCCCGCGCGGCCGTTTTTTGGCGCGCATCATTGCGATGCGTTTTGATCGCCACTTGCGCGAAGCCAAATCCCTCGCAAAATTTTCGCGCGTTATTTAACCAAACATATTATTTTGATATACCCGTCAACTTTACGCGTTTGAATCATTTTTATAGGTGAATCACGATGACTAAACAACTTGATATTTGCGAACTATTACTTCGTGTGCCACTTTTTTCCTCGTTGAATCGAAATTGGTGTGAAATTTTGGCGAGCTCGGCGCGGGTTCATCGCCTTCTAAAGAATCAATTTTTATACCGGCGCGGCGATGCAGCCACCGGAGTCTATCTCGTTGCCGTAGGTCAGATCAAAGCCTCAATCCCTATTGCGCGAAGCCGTCACGGCAAGGTCATCGAGATGTTCGGTGCCGGCGACTCATTTGGCGAAACGTTGATGTTGTTAAATCACCGGCACATTGTTGACGCACAGGCACTTGATGACAGCGTTGTCATTTGGCTAGATAAGCACGATATCGAACACATTCTTTCGCTTCACGCCGAATTTGCGTTAAAGATGCTAAAAAATGTCTCGCTTCGTTTTGAGACTCTTTTGCACGACATCGAGACAGTCAGCACGCACAGCGCCAGCGAACGCGTTGCTGACTATCTTTTAAAGCAACCCAGACAAGGTACGCAAACACAACTGAAGTTCAGTAAATGCCTCATTGCTTCGCGCTTAGGTTTGCAGGCCGAGAGTTTGTCACGCGCGTTACAGCGTTTAACAAAAGATCAACTGATTTCGGTTCAAGGCTCGCACGTCGAGATTTTGAATGAGCAGGGATTATTGCTTCTCAATCAATCCAATCATTGAGCCGACCAAGAAGTGTTCATAGCTTCGGTGTAGCGTACTCGTCTCTCGTTAATGAGGAAAAGCCGAATAATTTTGTCTGGTGCCCCGAGCCGGAATCGAACCGGCACGCCCTGCGGCCTGAGATTTTAAGTCTCATATGTCTACCGATTTCATCATCGGGGCAATTAGACAGGCGCTATTGTAACGAAAGTGCCAAATCTTGTTTGAACAGGCCTAGCCCTTGCACGGAAACTTGATTGGCAGATAGCGGATCACTGTTGCAGCCGCCTTGTCTTTGTTGTACTGAGGGTTGGCAAGCGCCCATTGAATGAACTCGGCCAAGACCACGTCACGCGCTACCCCAACGGCAGGCAGGCACACGGTTTTAGGCGCTTTCGGGTCAAGATTCAGTTCATAGGTTTGGTAGACGCCCTCACCAAAACCATAGCAAAAGGTTTGCGCTTCGAGGTCGGTGCGGCTTTGGCACAAGGCCACCATCGCCTCAGTTGAAACGTCGGCGCGTGGCAAGCTTGACGCCGTAGTGCTTTGCGCCAACGTCGCCGATAACGGCAACAAGGCAAAGGCCGCGGTGACTAATATTTTTTGGATCATGTTCGTTCTCGATGACTGAGTATTTAGGTCTAGAAAAAGCTAGCTATTCAAAGTAGTGCTGGTCGAAGTGACGCCAGTTGACGAATGGATGAAGCCGCCCTTGGAATCCAAGGAGGCGCACCCACCCTGCTTAGCGCCTAAACCCGCCCATGTGTCCGCCACCAAAGCTGCGACCACCGCCACCAAAGCGATCACCACCGCCACCAAAGCGATCTTGATTAAAGTCGCTACGCCCCTGGCTGCCTAATTGTCGCTCTTGCGAAGCCTCGCGCGAGTAGCTGGGGCTTGCGCGATCTTGCGACGCATCACTACGCGCTTGCGAGTTCAAAGAACTGGCTTGCTGTCTTTCTTGCGGAGTGGCATTGCGCTGAAAATCACTGTTGGCATTTTGACGTGCTTGATCGGCACGCTGTTTATCTTCGGGGCTAGCGTTGTTCTTCCAGTCGTTTGCAGCGTTTTGCTGCCGCGCGATGCTTTGGCGATCGATATCGCTATGATTGCCCACCCCGTACCGATTATTCAGCGCTGAGCTGCCATAGGGCACGCCATCGCGATGCGCCACGTCATGCGCCCAAGTGCTGTTTGCACCTAAATGATTTGCCGCTTGATTGGCCAGCGAGTTATAGCGACCATTAAAGTTATTAAAGTTAGTGTTATTGATCGTGATCGAGCCGCTTCCCCAGTGTGGCTGCGCCCAAAGCGATGCACCAACCGCCATGCCCACGCCAAAGGCCATGAAACCCCAAGCGGGGTTATAGACAGGATACGGAGGGTACGCTGGGTAGCCCCACGCGCCATACACCATCATCGGGTTGTAGGTGGGTACGTAGATCACCTGAGGGTTGGACGGCACAATAATGATGTTTGCTTGATTATCGGTTGAAACCATCAATTGCGAAGTCGTTTGCAAATTACCGGCCTGCTTGGCCTTTAAGCGCAACGCCTGAACCGCTTGCATCAAATCTTTAGGCTGTGCCAAGTAAGCATCGCCTAACTTTTGCGTCCAGTCTAACTTGTTGCCCAACATGTTCAACGCATCAGGAAACGTCACCAGCGACTTCACGCTGTTATCCCAAGTTTGTGGCTTTAGAGCGTCTTGCAACGCGGTGCTCGACAAACGGTTATTGCTGCGCAGCCAATTGGCGGCCTCGGCCACCTCAAGCGGATAGGTTGCTGCAATCAACATTTGCGACAACAGCGAATCAGGGTAAAGCGCGATCGGCGACACCAGTGACTGCAATTCAGGCATTGAGATATTGCTAGTTTGCTGAGTTGTTTGGGCGTAGGCAGGTGCGGTAAACGCATCCCCTAGAATTTGACCACCCGTGACCAAGGTCAGCGCAAGCGCTGCTGCGGCAGCCGAAAGAGTGAAGGTTCGCATGTTGATCCCTAGTTGAAAACTGATTTTTTTACCGAACACACTGAAGTATAAAGGCAAGAGTCGTCATAAAGTCTGCCCTCCCAGCACCCCCATATACAAAATATGTTGGGGCTCTGGTGACTGCTGCAGTTCTTAAGTTTTTTTAGTACTTCACTGCCTCAAGATCACAGTGTTATCGCCCTTTGACAGCCTCGTAAATCTTGCCAAATACTGCATCAGCATGCGCTGAATTTAACCAGCGAATAATGACAACCATGTTTAATTCAGGCTCAATCCAAGTAAATGAGCTACCGGCCCCAACTGCAAAATAGCTTGACTCAGGCAAACTTGGAAACACTTTGCGCTGATCATTCAGCCAAACTAAATAGCCATAAAACGGCGCAATCGCGCATGGCGTGCGCATACGTTTGATCCACTCAGCGGATAACACGCGTTTGCCCTTCGCCATACCGTTATCTAGCAATAGCTGCCCCACCAAGGCCTGGTCTTCGCTGCTAATCGACATCCCGCCACCCCAATGGGTACCGCCAGGCACCGATTGAACGCGTTTGCCAGCGATTTCAACCCAGGCATCGTCATAGCCCACCCAGTTCCAGGTGTCTGAGGCGCCTACCGGTTGCATAATCGCTTCGCGAAACACCTCGGGCAGTGGGCGTTGAAATAAGTGCAACAGAGCAAGCGACAGTTGATTGATACGTACGTCGTTGTATTCCCAGTAGGTACCGGCCGGTTGTAGCGGACGCGCATCACCTTTTTTGCCGTCCGGAGCGGCAGCGAAGGTCACCGCACGATAACGATCGACTTGATCGGGCAAGCCAAAAAGCGTGCCCTCCCATTCGCCGGTTTGTTGCAGCATGTGCTCCCAGGTGATCAGTGCATTGTTGCCTGAGTCAAAACCGATGCCCTTTAAGGTGTTGCCCACTGGCGCGTTGACGTCTTTTATCAGGCCCCGATCAAACGCCACACCCGCCAACAGGGCTAAATACGTTTTGGCGACGCTAAACGTCAGATCAGCGCGCTTAGGCTCGCCCCAAGAGGTCAGCGTCTTGCCATTCAGCAAGATCGTGCCAGACTCAGGGCCGCGATCGTGCACAGGCCCGCGTAAGCGGTTGTAGGGCACGGGATCCGGGTGATGGACGCCCCAATTGGGCGAGGTGCAGTCACGGCTCCAGGGGCTTTTGTGTTCAATGGCAAACTGAATCGCCTGGTCTAGTGTCGGGTTCTGCATAAAAGCACCTTTATTGAAGTAAAAAGCCAGCGAAATAAGGGTTGGCACCAAGTGGGTTCGTACACTCTGGTGCGTCAGCTAGTGTTATAACAAACTTCGTCTTTTGACACGTTCTTTAAATACTTATGATCACTTCAAAGTATGACGAGCACCCTAAGGAAAAAAATGACTGCTTCAGCCCAATCCCGCGACTTTCCCCTCCACCGCGTCACTGCGCGCCGTCGGTTAGGCCCACTCACTTG
This sequence comes from Burkholderiaceae bacterium, assembly GCA_029866055.1. Lineage (GTDB taxonomy): Bacteria > Pseudomonadota > Gammaproteobacteria > Burkholderiales > Burkholderiaceae_B > Zwartia. Next base: position 5,248 of record JARXAG010000063.1, on the reverse strand, counting down.
GGCAGCCTGTGCACTGAGCGCTCTTTTATGCTTGAGTACCGCGAGCTTTGCAAACAAAGCGAACGACACACTAGGCATGGCTTACGACCAAGCCCCTGAAAACATTGATCCTTACTTCAACAATGTCAGAATTGGCGTGATTATTGCCGCCAATGTCTGGGATACCTTGGTCTATCGCGATCCGGTCACCAATGAGTACAAAGGCCAGCTTGCCAAAAGCTGGAAACAAATCGATCCGCGCACGCTTGAATTCGACTTACGCGAAGGGGTCAAGTTTCACAATGGGGAAGATTTTGACGCAGACTCAGTTGTCTTTACTCTGAACTACGTCTCAGATCCTGCCAATAAAGCCACGACACAAGCAAACGTGCGCTGGATCGAAAAAGTTGAAAAAATTGATCAATTTAAAGTTCGAATTATCAGCAAAGAGCCGTTTCCGGCAGCGATCGATTATTTAGCCACCACGTTAGCGATCCACCCAGCCAAATACTACAAAGAGGTAGGTCCAACGGGTATGAATGCCAAACCGGTTGGCTCGGGTCCTTACAAGATCATTGAATATATCCCCGGTAAATCGGTCACGCTTGAGCGCAACGCCAACTACTTTAAAGACTCGCCCAAAGCAGCAGGCAAAATCGGCAAAGTGAAAATTCGCTTCATCCCAGATCGTCAAACGCAAATGGCCGAGGTGATGTCGGGCGGCGAGGATCTGATCATGCATGTGCCAAAAGATCAGGCCGAAAAGCTCAAAAACCTGCCACACCTACAAGTGCTCAGTGGCAACACCATGCGCATCGTGTTTTTGCAAATGAACACCCGTGATGGCACGCCGGCACCTGAATTAAAAGATATTCGCGTACGTAAAGCGATTGCCCACGCCATCGATCGCGAAGCCATCTTGAAAAACATTGTGGGCGGTGGTGAACTCATCAATACCATCTGTACACCCTCGCAGGTGGGCTGCAGCAGCGATGGCGCAACCATTTATAAATATGACCCCGCTTTGTCGAAGAAACTGTTGGCTGAAGCTGGTTTTCCCAATGGCTTAAGCATTGACATCATGGCGTACCGCGAGCGTCAGCAAACTGAAGCCATGATCAATTACCTTCAGGCGGTCGGCATCAAAGCCAAGCTGGGCTTTATGCAATATGCTGCCATGCGCGATTTGGCACGCGGAAACAAAACCGCATTAACCCACCAGACTTGGGGCTCAAATCTCGTCAATGATCTCTCTGCCTCGACGCCCGTGTATTTTGGCGGTGGCAGCGATGATGTCAGTCGCGACCCAGAGGTGATCGCCTTGTTGAATAAAGGCGACAACACCGTTGACCCTGCCGAGCGTAAAAAAATCTATAACCAGGCGCTCGTGATGATCTCTGAAAAAGCTTACGCACTGCCGTTGTGGTCTTTACCGGTGTATTACGTGGCAAACAAAGATTTGAATTTCAAACCATATCACGACGAACTCGTGCGCTTTTGGGAGATGAACTGGAAGTGATCGTCTGAACTCAGGTAAAACGGATGTCAGACCAAACGTTTTCCTAAGTTTTGAACGGGCGCGTGCTCAGAAATAATGTTTCTCTTTCTTTTGAACAGCTTGGGTTACGACAAAATGTTTCCTTTTCTTTTGACGCACCTAGGTTAGAGGCAAATGCTTGCTTATCTTGTAAAACGTCTAGGCTTGGCGGTGCTAGTGGCCCTCACAGTATCCGTCATTGCCTACATGCTGTTGTATCTTTCGGGCGACCCTGCGCTTGCCATTGCAGGCGAAGGTGCGCGTCAAGCCGACATTGATCTGATCCGCAAAACCTACGGGTTTGATCGACCCTTGATTGTGCAGTATGGCGATTGGTTGCTCAAACTGCTCAGAGGTGACCTCGGCGTCTCGATGTACTTTAAAACAGACGTTGCGCCTTTAATTTTTAGCAAACTCTCGACCACACTGTTGTTGGCTGTGTATGCATTGACCGTTGCCTTAGTCATTTCAGTACCCTTGGGTGTGCTGGCCGCGATTTATAAAAATAGCTGGATTGATCGTCTTTGCTTAGCCGTCGCAGTGGTGGGGCAGTCCATGCCCAATTTTTTCTTCGCGCTGATTCTGATCATGCTGTTTTCAATTTCGTGGCGCCTGTTGCCCGTTTCAGGTAGCGGCACTTGGCAACACTTTGTGATGCCCGCCATCACCTTGGGCTATTACGCGGCGCCCGCCTTTATGCGTTTGATTCGTGCTGGCATGATTGAAGTACTTAGCGCGGATTACATTCGCACAGCGCGCGCCAAAGGCTTACCTACCCACACCGTGATCTTTAAACATGCCTTGCGCAACGCGATCGTACCGGTCGTAGCCTTGGCTGCGGTGCAGTTGGGCTTTTTGCTAGGTGGCTCAATCGTGATTGAAACGATTTTTGCGCTGGATGGCTTGGGTTACCTAGCGTATCAAAGCATTACATTTAAAGACTATCCTGTGACGCAAATTATTGTGCTGTTGCTGTCTGTGATTTATATCTTGCTCACACTGGCCTCTGACGTTGCTAATGCCTGGCTGGATCCACGCATTCGGGTGGCCTGATATGAAAAACAATAAAGCTCTTTACGTTGGCTGCGGGTTGCTACTGATCATTTTTTGCATGGCCATCTTTGCACCCTGGTTATCACCGCACGATCCGTATTTTCAAGATCTGACTTACCGCACTGTACCCCCCGTTTGGTACGAGCAAGGCACCTGGTTGCACCCGCTTGGCACCGATCAACTTGGTCGCGATTACTTATCGCGCTTGTTTTACGGCGCGCGCATCTCGCTATTGATTGGTGCAAGCGTTGCGGTCATCTCGGGTTTAATTGGCTGCACGATGGGCATGCTAGCCGGTTATTTTGGCGGTCGCATCGATATGATCGTGTCGTTTTTTGTGACGACTCGACTCTCAATGCCTGTCATTCTGGTGGCACTGGCTACCGTTGCCTTGGTGGGCAGCTCGATGTGGGTGGTCATCATGGTGCTGGGCTTGCTGAAGTGGGATCGCTTTGCGGTCGTCATGCGCAGCGCCACGCAACAGGTGCGCGCAATGGAATACGTCGCTGCGGCGCAGTCAGCGGGCGCATCAACGCTGCGCATTCTATTAACTGAAGTATTGCCTAACGTGTTACCTCACCTGATCGTGATTGCAACCCTCGAAGCTGCCAGTGCCATTTTGCTAGAAGCCGCTTTGTCTTTCTTGGGCTTAGGTGTGCAACCCCCGCTACCGTCGTGGGGCTTGATGATTTCTGAAGCCAAGTCCTATATGTTCTTTTCGTTTTGGCTGATTGCCATCCCTGGCACCGCACTTGCAGTGTTGATCTTCGCGATCAATCTTGCTGGCGATGGCTTGCATCAATGGTTGACGCCACAAGAGCGGGGCTAGCCAATGACAAGTCAAACTATCACTGAATCACTAGTGACTCAGCCGTCTGCTTCGACCAAGCGCTCAGGCGCTTCGAGCGCCATGCCTCAGAACGTTCTTGACATCACCGGCCTTACCGTTGACATCGCCACACCACGCGGCACCTTGCATGTTGTTCGCGATGTGTCGCTGCACGTCAAACGCGGCGAAACTTTATGTATCGTAGGTGAATCAGGTTGCGGCAAATCGATGACCTCGTTAGCGATTATGGGTTTATTGCCAAAATCCGCTAAACGCAGCAGCACGCGCTTTGAGTTTTTGGGCGAAGAACTTAGCCAGGCCAGCAAAAGTCATGTCAATGATTTACGTGGCAATAAAATGGCCATGATTTTTCAAGAGCCGATGACCGCGCTCAACCCGGCGTATACGATTGGCGAGCAACTCACAGAGCACTACCGCCATCACCTCAAAGCCTCTGAAGCCGACGCACGTGCACGCACGGTGAGCCTCCTTGAAAAAGTTGGCATCGCTTCTGCCGCGCAACGACTGGGACAATATCCTCATCAGCTATCGGGTGGCTTACGCCAACGGGTCATGATCGCGATGTCGTTGATGTGCGACCCAGAACTCTTGATTGCCGATGAACCTAGCACCGCACTCGACGTCACCATTCAGGCGCAAATTTTGCGCTTACTGGCAGATCTGCAAAAAGAGCTCGGCATCGCAATGGTCTTGATCACGCACGACTTAGGGGTCGTTGCGCGTATCGCAGACCGCGTTGCCGTGATGTATGCGGGTCAAGTCGTTGAGCAAGGCTCGGCGGCTGAGATTTTTTCGGCACCTCAACATCCTTACACGCGCGGGTTGATTAGTTGTATTCCGATCCCGGGGCGCACGATCCCTGGCGGCAAACTTGGCACCATCCCCGGCGTGGTGCCCTCTTTGCTTGGTGAGATGACAGGCTGCGCGTTTCGCGAGCGCTGCGCTTCTGCGCAGGTCTCGTGCGCGGGCAGCATCCCTGTTCATCAGACGCCGCATGGCCACCAATGGCGTTGCGTACTTGAACCTACCAAGGTGGTTGCAGCATGAGCGCGCTCATCCAAACCCACGATTTACAACGCAGCTTTAAAGTGCGTGCAGGTCTGTTCAAACCTAATCAAACTCTGCACGCTGTAAACGGCATCAACCTGTCAGTCAATCGAGGTGATGTCTTAGGGATTGTGGGTGAGTCGGGCTGTGGTAAATCAACGCTCGCACGTATGCTGTTAGGCTTAACCCCGCCCAGCCACGGTAGCGTCTCGTTTGACGGACAAGACCTGAGCAAGATTGATCGACGCGAGCTTGCGAAACGTGTTCAGCCGATTTTTCAGGATCCGTATTCGTCTTTGAATCCAAGACGTACCATTGCTTCGATTGTGGCGTTTCCGTTAGATGTGGCGGGCTTGGGTAGTCAAGCCGAACGGCGCAACAAGGCGATTGAGATGCTTGACCGTGTGGGCTTACCTGCGCGCTACGCCGACAACACGCCAGGGCAATTATCAGGCGGGCAACGGCAACGGGTTGCGATCGCGCGTGCGTTGGTGATGCACCCCGAGATCGTGGTGTGTGATGAGCCCACTTCGGCCTTAGATGTTTCAGTGCAAGCGCAGATCTTGAATCTATTGCTCGACTTACGCAAAGAATTTAATCTGACCTACGTGTTTATCAGCCACAACTTAGCGGTGGTCGAGCATATCGCCACGCAAGTGGCCGTCATGTATCTAGGTCGCGTGGTTGAGCTCGCGCCCACGGCAGAACTTTTTAAAAATCCGCGCCATCCTTACACGCAGGCCTTACTCGCCTCTGTGCTCACGCCCGAACCTGGCCTAGGC
>JARXAG010000045.1 GCA_029866055.1 Burkholderiaceae bacterium | reverse complement strand
GTGCAACGCGATTTGGACATCAGGAAATTTATTGCGCACAGCTTCAACCGTGCGTGTGACGACCGGTGGTGTTGCCATGCCGGTTGTGTCGCCAAACCCAATGCGACGGATACCATGGGCGTGATAGGCGCCCACGATCTTCAAAATGTTACTGATCGGCACGTCACCTTCAAACGGGCAACCAAAGGCAGTGGCTAAGCCACCGTGCATGGCAATACCCCATTGATTGGCGATTGGCACGACTTGTGCAAAATCGGCAATCGCTTCGTCGATCGTTTTATTCAGATTGGTTTTGCAATGGCTTTCGCTGGCCGAAATAAAGCCAACCATCACATCGGCCTTAGCGGCGGCGGCACGTTCGGCACCTCGGGCATTAGGCACCAACACGGCGAGTTTGACGCCAGGTTTGCGCTGCACTTGTGCCATCACATCAGCGGCGTCAGCCAATTGCGGCAAAGCACGTGGCGACACAAATGAAGTGGCCTCAACGCTGCGTAAGCCTGCGTCAATTAAGGCATCGATGACAGCGACCTTATCGGCAACGCTAATTTGCTCTTTTTCAGCTTGAAAACCATCACGCGTACCGACTTCGGTAATGGTGACAAAACGTGAACCTGTTGCGCTCATAAAATGCCTCGTATGTTTTTAGTCAATTATCAATTAAATCACGCCTTTGGCTTTCAAGGCGTCGATCGCTTCATTCGTCAAACCAAGCTCGGTCAATACCCCAATATTATCCCCCCCCAGATTTGGCGGCGGCCGATAGACCTTGCAAGGATCATCGGTAAATTTAATCGGAAACCCCAACACATCCAAGCGGCCGTGATCTGGATGTTGAATTGTCAGCCGCATCTGCTGATGCTGGGTCTGCGGATCGTCAAAAGCCTCTTGCACGTTTAACACCCGGCCACACGGCACGCCTGCCTGGTTCAACACCTCGATCCAATGCGCGATCGGCTTTTCACCAATTTTGACGTTGATCTCGGCATTAATCTGTTTGCGGTTTTGAAATCTCAGCTTGTTGTTTAAAAACTCGGGGCGCTCGCGTAAGTGATCTAACCCCAACACGGCTAATAGCTTTGCGTACACACCGTCGTTGCTGGGCGCTAACGCCACTTGGCCATCGGCCGCCTCAAACATCCCGTAAGGCGATACCAACGCATTATCGTTACCGGTGCGTGCAGGCAGCTTACCGGTCGCAAAATAGTTTGATGCCAAAAACGACATCACGCTCGTCATGCTGTCGGTCAGTGAAGTGGTGACCTCTTCGCCCTGCCCAGTACGCTCACGTCGCAGCAAAGCGGCCATGATTCCCATCGCGGCATACATGCCTGACAACAAATCAGAGATCGGCGGTGCGGCGCGCATTGGGGGCTCGCCTTCATCGCCGTTCACACTCATGAAGCCACTCATGGCCTGCGCAATAAAGTCAAAAGACGGCCGCTCGGCATAAGGGCCGTCTAAACCAAAACCGGTTAGGTTACAGCTGACAAGATCGGGTTTGATTTGACGCAAGGCCTCACGCCCAAAACCCATCGTCTCCATCACGCCTGGCCTAAAGTTATTCACTACGACATCAGCAGTGGCCAACAACTTGCGCAACACGTCTTTACCCTCTTCGCTGCGCAAGTCAATGGCCAACGAACGCTTGTTACGATTGAAGGTTGCGAAGTAATACGAAAACCCATTTGGTGACTCGCCCTGCTTGCGCACCGGGTCACCCTTGCCGGGCGTTTCGATCTTGATGACCTCGGCACCCATATCGGCCAAAAACATCGTACAAAACGGCCCCGATACGATACGGGTTAAATCAATGACACGGATTCCTTGCAGCTGCATAACGGGGTGTTGCCTTTTTTAAACTATTGCAACTTGATGCCAGAGTCTTTGACGATTTTGCCCCAACGTGCAAAATCGGTTTTGACAAACTCTGTATAAGTTTCAACTGAGCCACCCACCACATCCACACCGACCGATACGATTTTTTCTTTCACGTCGGATTGCTGTAGCGCGCGGTTAAATTCAGCATTTAACTTTTGCACAATTGGCATCGGCGTGCCGACTGGCACAAAAATCCCTACCCAAATGCTGCCATCCATACCAGTCGCACCCGACTCTGCCAGGGTGGGTGTATCAGGCAACAGGTTGGCGCGTGTTGCGGCGGTCACAGCCACCGCATGCAACTTACCCGTTTTAACTTGTGGCAAGACTGAACCTAGCGATAGCAAGGCAACGTCAACGTGGCCACCCATCAGATCGGTGAGTGCTGGCGCAGCCCCCTTATAGGCGGTGTTCACCAAGTTGATCTTCATGGCCTTTTTATATTGCTCGCCCAGCAAATCACCAAATGTACCCGCGCCGGCAGTGGCCCAACGCAAACCTTCAGTGGTCTTGCCTTTGGCAATCATGTCGGCTGGTGTGCGAATTGTTGAGCTCGTAGAACTCACAATCGCACCAGGCGTGATCGTCAAGTGAACGACCGGCGTAAAGCTTTTAAGAGTGTCGTAGCCCACGCTTGGGTTGAGCCAAGGGCTTACCATCACGCTATCGGTTTGCGCCAACAACAAGGTGTAGCCATCAGGCGCACTTTTTGCCACGGCCTCGGCGGCAAGGTTGCCCCCCGCACCGGGACGGTTCTCTAAGATGACGGTCCACTTGGTCAGCTCGGCCACTTTAGTGCCCACCACACGACCCACAAAATCAGTACCGCCCCCTGGGGGGTACGGAATAACGAGTCTGATGGACTTATTGGGATAGTCTTGCGCGAGGCTAGGCTTCGGTAATGCCAAACAGGCAGCGCCCGCGGCAAAGAGTAAGGCTAACAATCGATTGCTGTTAATCACTTTTTGTCTCCTGATGGATGGCGCGTTTAGCTGCGCTCTTTTGTCATCTTGCGTTGTGTGAAAGGTTGATCTGATCCATTCTAACCCCTTGCTTCGGCAGCACGCACTCAGGCCCGCCGAGAAGGCCTGATTGGTCATTTTACTTAAGAAACTTTTTTGTATGTTAAGCAAATAGTTACGTAAGTATATGTTTATAAATAAAAAAACCCGCAAGCCGATCTTTCTAGCAACGAGCAAACGCTAAAAGTCGCTCGTACTCGCCAATGTCGGCGGCGCGCAGAGCCTCAAGATACTGTTGGCGCAGCACACCTCCGGTTAGTAACGAATGCGCACCCCACGAAAACCGTTTTCTACCCAGCCTCACAACTAGGGTGTCAGCAAGTAGTCGTGCGTGGCGACCGTTACCATTCGGAAACGGGTGAATCCAGACCAGTTGATGGTGAAACCGCACGGCGAGTTCGTCCGCTTCGAATATTGCATGGCTCATCTGGTATTGCGTATTTGCCAGCAGGTTGTTCAGGCGCACCGAGACGTGCGCCCAGTCCACTCCGATATTTTTATTACTCGCACGAAAGGTACCTGCCCAACGCCAGGTGCGGTTAAACATCTGTTTATGCAGATCACGGACAAACCCCTCTTTCAGCAGTTCGCGTTTCTTTTGACGTTGAGCCCAAGCAGCACCCTGCAAAATATTGGCCTCTTCCCACGTATTGAGGTCGCTTTGGGTCGAAATGTGTGAGGGGATTAAGCCGGCAGCCTCGTCAGCATCTATAGGTGTCGCCCCAACGGCATAGGTGAACTTCATGCGCGCTGAACTCTTACCAAAGATTTCGGCGTGGGCCGTCGAGTATCTCAGTTGTTAACAGCTCTAACTGGATAGTATTGAAATCCGCTTTGACCGACTGATCCTCAAGTGACATTGAATGCGCCACGGGGTCAATACGCTCTTGTGCAAGGTGCATCGCACGGCTCTTGATCATTTGCTGTAATGACGCCTTCGGCACTAAGGCGTAACGGAGTTCGCAATCTAACGCAGCAGCCATTTTTTTTAGAGAGGCCAAGGTGATTGTTTCATTGGCCTCTGCCTGCTCAAGCTTGTGCACGCCGGCGGGGCTCATCCCCAGGCGGTGTGCAAAAGCCACTGCAGTCATCCCCAGTGCATCTCTAATCGCACGCGTCCACCCCCTCGCAGGCGGCGGATTCAAAGGCCGCTGCTGCCAAGGCGTGAGTGTGGCGTCCATTTGCTGTAGCTGTAGGTTTTGAAAGCGTCGATTCATAAAACACCGTTAGGTTAATTATTTTTGAAATAATATAACTCATAAGTTAATTATTATATACAAAAATATACCTATAGGTTTGTTTTATATGTTTTTAGTCGAAATCACACCAATGCTGATGCCCAGCGAAACCACTAAAAAATTAGGGTTAGTTCACGCCAGCAGCGTGTGCCTGTTCATCTGCATGGTACGAAGACCGGACCATCGCTCCGACTGCGGCGTGGTTAAAGCCCATGGCGTAGGCTTCGCGTTCGAACATTTTGAAGGTGTCAGGGTGCACGTAGCGCAGTACCGGTAAATGGTGCTGCGACGGTTGCAAGTACTGACCGATGGTGAGCATTTCAACGTCGTGGGCGCGCATGTCGCGCATCACTTGCAGGATTTCGTCGTCGGTCTCGCCCAAGCCAAGCATCAACCCCGATTTGGTCGGTGTGCCAGGATGGCGTTTTTTAAACTCTTGTAATAGCTTTAACGAATGCGAATAGTCTGAACCAGGGCGCGCCTGCTTATACAAGCGTGGCACGGTTTCTAAATTATGGTTCATCACATCAGGCGGGCCACCATCTAAAATTTCAAGCGCGCGGTCAAGCCGCCCCCTGAAATCAGGCACCAAGACCTCGATACGGGTCACGGGCGACAACTCACGCACCTTTTGAATACATTCAACAAAATGGGCCGCGCCACCATCACGTAAGTCATCCCGGTCAACCGAGGTGATCACAACGTAGGTCAACTTAAGCGCGGCAATCGTGCGCGCCAAGTTCATCGGTTCATCCACATCAAGCGGATCAGGACGACCATGGCCAACATCACAAAACGGGCAACGACGGGTGCACTTGTCGCCCATGATCATGAAAGTGGCCGTGCCTTTACCGAAGCATTCGCCAATGTTGGGGCACGACGCCTCTTCGCAAACCGTGTGCAGGTTGTGCTCGCGCAAAATTCGCTTGATGTCATAAAACCGCGAACCCGCTGGCGCGGCTTTCACGCGAATCCATTCAGGCTTTTTCAGGCGTTCAGCCGCAACCACCTTAATAGGGATGCGTGAAACTTTGTCTTGTGCCTTCTGCTTCTGCGTTGCGTCGTACGTCACGGTGGATTCCTAAGCGTTAGACACGTAGTTTAACTGTTCAAAGGCGTTTTCTAGAAGATGACCACATCACTCTAACAGTCGCCCATCTGTAAGCCGCAACGTTTGATGATTTGCTGAGCCAAGGTTTGCGCAACGTCATCCCACTGGGCTTGAACGCCATAACTTGCCATGCTGACAGTCTGCAAACCCGCATAGCCACAGGGGTTGATGCCTTCAAAGGGAACCAAATCCAAATCAAGATTCAGTGCCAAGCCGTGGTACGTGCAGCCATGCTTCACTTTGATCCCTAGGGCTGCGATTTTGGCTAAATCGTGCTTGCCCGGTACATACACCCCTGGGGCGCCCGGCTTACGGCAGGCTTGGTCGATACCATAAAGCGCCAGCGTGGCGATTAAAGAGTCTTCAAGCTCGAACACCAGCTGTTTGATATAACGCCCAGAGCGCTTTAGATCAGCCAGCACATACGCCATGATCTGACCAGGGCCGTGATACGTGATCTGGCCGCCGCGGTCAGTTTTGATGACGGGGATATTGCCCGGATTGAGTAGATGTTCGGGCTTGCCCGCCTGGCCTTGGGTGTACACCGGCAAATGCTCAACCAACCAGATTTCATCTGGGGTTGTGGCCGTACGATTGTTGGTGAACTCTTGCATGGCAACCCACACCGCTTGATATTCGGTTGGCCGCGGCCAAGTGCGAATCACTGGATCACCGGTTGCCACACTACAGCACCACCGACACCGCTGGGTGCGCGTGCAAGGCACGATATAAGCCGTCTAGTTGCGGGCGCGAAGTTGCTCGTACCGTAAAGGTTAAGCCTAGATAGTTGCCCGCCTTACTGGGCCGGCGCTCGATCGTTGCGGGATTAAAGTTTGGATCGAACTCAAGCACGATTGTTGTGAGCTCTTCGACCAAATTGGGCACGACCTTGCCCATCACCTTAATCGGAAAATCCGAAGGGTACTCAATCAGCGATTCGTCTTCAGACTGCGATGTGTTCATAGGGCAAAGATGGCCTGAAAATCGGATAGTCGGATAGTCGGGCCGGCGCAAGCGCCGGCGCCCTGCGAGCAAATGATTAGCGTTTAGGCCAGTGCGGCAATACGCGCATCGTAGGCCGCGCGCAGCCGTTGGTAGACGCCGCCTGGCTTACCTTGTCCCACGGGCTTGCCATCGAGCTCAACAATCGGCAACACTTCACGCGTTGCTGACGACATCATCAGTTCGTCGGCGTTGTTCACCTCGTCTTGCGTGACCACGCGCAACTCAAACGGGATCCCCATCTCGGTCGTGAGTTCTTGCAGCAGGCCGTAACGAATACCTTCAAGGACCAAATTATCTTTTAACGGAGCAATCAACTTGCCATCTTTAGCCACCCAAATGTTGCACGAAGCGCCTTCAGTCAGATTGCCGTTACGAAACTGAATGACTTCATCAACACCTGCATTGACCGCAGCTTGTTTAGCCATCACATTACCCAGCAGCGACACTGATTTGATATCGCAATGTAACCAGCGCATATCTGGGATGCTCACTGCGCGTAACCCTTTTTCACGCACGGCGGCAGTGGGCGGAGTCATAGGTGCCACCATGCCAAAAATCGTTGGGCTGACAGTGGGTACCGGAAAAGCATGATCGCGCTTGGCAACGCCCCGTGTAATCTGCAAGTACACCATGCAGTTCTTTTCAGGTGAGCGGCTGAGCAAATCTTTAACGAGGGCTTCCCATTGAGCCAGTGTCATCGGCTGTTGGATCTCAAGTTTCTTCAGGCTGCGCTCTAAGCGAGCCAGATGCTCTTTCATCCGAAAGAGTTTGCCGTGGTACACCGGCACCACTTCATAAATGCCATCACCAAAGATAAAACCGCGATCCAGCACCGACACTTTGGCTTCAGACAGGGGCCCGAAGGTACCGTTCAAATACACAATCGGGTCACCCGAGACACCTTGAATCAACATATTCTGAACCATTGCACTGTCCTTGTTTTTGAATTTTTTATCTAAACCACAATCTGATCGAATCAGACCAACGCCCAACCACACCCGCCCGTTCGACCGGGTCGATCACCTCAAGCGGCTCAGTGCGCAGCAATTTGTCTTCGAGCATCAGGCTCAGTGTGCCAACTTTTTGACCTTGCGCGAGCGGCGCAAATAACGGGTCTGGGCGCTTGGCGACTGGCTTAATATCGCCAGCCTTACCGCGCGGCACAGTCACCCATAACGGCTCAGCCACACCGAGTTTGGTGTTCTCAGTTTTGCCTTGCCACACACGCGATTCGACAGCAGCCTGTGCTTTATCAAAAATCTTGATTGTTTCAAAATTTTGGAAAGTCCAGTTCAACAGCTTGAGGCTTTCTTCGGCGCGCGTAGCCATACTATCTGACCCGACAAGCACCGTGATCACACGGCGATCGCCCCGCTTCGCAGTTGCCACCAGACAATAGCCCGCACCCTCAGTGTGACCAGTTTTCATGCCATCGACTGAAGGATCCGCCCACAACAAACGATTGCGATTGGGTTGCTTGATCTTGTTGTACGTGAACTCGCGCAACGAGTAATACGGAAAATATTCTGGATGATCGTTAATCATGCGGCGCGCTAACACGGCCAGATCACGAACCGTGCTGAAATGTTGTGGATCGGGTAGACCACCCGCGTTCGTGAAATTTGTATTTGTCATGCCAAGGCGTTGAGCCTCTTCGTTCATGGCCTTCACAAACGAGGCTTCAGTACCCGAGATGGCCTCAGCTAAGGCAACAGAGGCATCATTACCAGATTGAATAATCACGCCTTTGATTAACTCATCGACCGTAACAGGCTTGCGCGGTTCGATAAACATACGCGAGCCGCGAGTTTTCCAGGCCGTTTGTGACACGTTGGCTTGTTGCTCAAGGGTTAAACGCTTTTCTTTAAGCGCCGAAAACGCCAAATAGGCCGTCATGATTTTGGTCAGTGAGGCTGGCTCAATTTTTTGATCGGGGTTGACTGACGCCACGACCTGACCGCTGGTCACATCAAAGGTGATCCAAGCTTTCGC
>JARXAG010000075.1 GCA_029866055.1 Burkholderiaceae bacterium | reverse complement strand
AAAATGGTCGGATCAAGCTAGATTTTGGCCTTGGTAAGGGTAAAAAGCTGCACGACAAACGAGATGCCTCGCAAGAAAAAGACTGGGCACGCGAAAAAGAACGCCTGATGAAGCACGACACACGCAATCGAGATTAAGGCTCTACTTTCAAACGAACGCCTCTGGCAAACAAAAAAGCGAAGAGATATCTTCGCTTTTTTTTGCTCAAACGAGGCGACTCAGCGTCGCTGGTACTACTTCGCTGCCAAACGTTGCCAGGTATCCACAACAGTGTCCGGGTTCAACGACATTGACAAAATACCTTCATCTTTTAGCCACTGCGCAAGATCAGGGTGATCACTCGGGCCTTGGCCGCAAATACCGACATACTTGCCGGCTTTGAGGCAGGCGCTAATCGCACGTTGCAGCATGAACTTGACGGCATCATCACGCTCATCAAAGTCAGCAGCTAATAGCTCCATCCCTGAATCGCGATCTAAGCCAAGCGTTAGCTGAGTCATGTCATTTGAGCCGATCGAGAAACCGTCAAAGTGCTCAAGAAACTGTTCGGCCAAAATAGCGTTAGACGGTACCTCGCACATCATGATGACGCGTAAGCCGTTCTCGCCACGTGCCAAGCCATGATCCGCCAACAACTTCACAACCCGTTCGGCTTGTTTAACCGTTCGCACAAAAGGCACCATGATCTCAACGTTGGTTAAGCCCATTTGTTCACGTACTCGCTTGAGTGCTTCGCATTCCATTTTGAAACACTCGGCAAAATCTTCAGAAACGTAACGTGAAGCCCCACGAAACCCCAACATCGGATTTTCTTCTTCGGGTTCGTAGCGTGCGCCACCTACAAGCTTACGATATTCGTTTGATTTGAAATCAGACAGGCGCACGATGACTGATTTAGGATAAAAGGCAGAAGCAATTGTGGCGATACCATCTGCAAGTTTTTCGACAAAGAACGTACGCGGGCTGGCATGACCACGTGCAGCCGATTCGACAGCCACTTTAAGTTCGGTATCAATATTTGGATAATCAAGCACCGCTTTCGGATGAATGCCGATGTTGTTGTTAATAATAAACTCGAGTCGCGCCAACCCGACACCATGATTCGGGATCTGTGAAAAATCAAAGGCAAGCTGCGGGTTTCCGACGTTCATCATGATTTTGAGACCAATCTCTGGCATGACACCGCGACGAACTTCTTCAACTTCGGTTTCGATTAACCCGTCGTAAATACGACCTTCATCACCTTCAGCGCAAGAGACAGTGACCATTGACCCTTCGGTTAAAACGGCTGTCGCGTCGCCGCAGCCCACGACAGCTGGGATACCAAGTTCACGTGCAATGATGGCAGCATGGCAGGTGCGTCCACCACGGTTAGTCACAATCGCTGCCGCGCGTTTCATGACAGGTTCCCAGTTTGGGTCGGTCATGTCTGTCACCAGGACATCGCCTGGTTGTACCTGATCCATTTCTGAAATGTCGCCAACAATACGCACACGACCTGAACCGATTTTTTGTCCGATGGCGCGACCCGTAATTAAAACCTGACCGGTTGCTTTTAGACGATAGCGTTGCTGCACATCGTTGTGACCTTGCTGCGATTTCACGGTTTCTGGGCGCGCTTGCAAGATATAAATTTTGCCGTCAATGCCATCGCGACCCCACTCAATATCCATGGGGCGTTGATAATGTTTTTCAATGATCACCGCATAGCGCGCAAGCTCAATGACTTCATCATCAGTCAGCGAGAAGCGATTACGTTCAGACACCGGCACATCAACTGTTCGAACAGCTTTGCCCTCGGTGCGCTCTGGATCGAATTCCATCTTGAGAAGCTTTGACCCAATGCGCCGATTCACAATCGGATAAAAGCCAGAGGCGAGCGTAGGTTTGAATACGTAAAACTCGTCAGGGTTGACTGCGCCCTGCACGACAGTTTCACCTAAGCCATAGGATGAGGTGATAAACACAACATCTTCAAAACCCGATTCAGTATCGAGCGTGAACATGACACCTGCACTGCCCTTGTCAGAGCGCACCATACGTTGAATACCAGCAGATAACGCAACGTCGGCATGAGCATAGCCTTTATGCACGCGGTACGAAATCGCCCGATCGTTATACAGTGAAGCAAAGACGTGGCGAATTTTGTCGATCACATCGTCATAACCAACAACGTTCAAAAATGTTTCTTGCTGGCCTGCGAAAGACGCATCAGGCAGATCTTCAGCAGTGGCTGAAGAGCGCACCGCAAACGAACCTTTACCATCGGCGTCAAGCAGCGCAAAGGCAGCCTTAATGTCGTCGTTTAGACGCTGAGGAAGTGGTGCTTCAGTAATCCACTGTCGAATTTGCGCACCGGCAAGAGCCAATTCGCGCACATCCTCAGAATTTAGGGTGGTGAGACGTTCAGCGATGCGCTGATCAAGACCCGTTCCGGACAGAAAGTCACGAAACGCTTGCGCCGTTGTGGCAAACCCACCCGGTACACGTACACCCGCATCAGCGAGCTGGCTGATCATTTCACCGAGTGATGCGTTTTTTCCTCCGACTGAGTCAACATCCGTCATCCGGAGCTGCTCAAATGAAACAACATACGACATAGAAGTCACCTTGGACAATATAAGAAAGCGAGTTTGGTCAGCGTGCTTAACAGGCTGACCAAACTGGCCTTAGTTGCCCACAATCGTCGGTGCATGCAAACTTGAAAGCATTGTGAAATCAATCTAATTTGTTGCATCGCATTATACTACTCACGAATACTTTTTCGGATATAAATTTGATGAATAGCTCGCCGCTCGATCGCACTGTCTTTATCATCTCGGATGGCACCGGGATCACAGCGGAAACGTTTAGCCATTCTGTTTTATCGCAATTTGAAACTGTCAGTTTCAAGCAAGTTCGAATGCCCTTTGTTGACACTGTTGATAAGGCGGATGGCGTTGTGGGCCGTATCAACCGCTGTGCAGTCGACCAGGGCAATCTGCCTATTGTGTTTACGACGCTTGTGAACCCAGACATCTTGGCGCGGGTCAAAACGGCCAATGCTTTGTTCTTGGATTTGTTCGGTGCTTTTGTTGAGCCTCTTGAACATAATCTAGGCGTCAAATCAAGCCACTCAATTGGTAAGTCGCATCTGTCAGTCAGCTCGATCGCTTATCGCAACCGCATCGAGGCGATTAACTTTAGCTTGGCTCACGACGATGGGCAGTTTGTCAGAGGCCTATCACAAGCCGACGTAATTTTGATCGGCGTGTCACGCTGCGGCAAAACACCAACCAGTTTGTACCTGGCCATGCAATACGGGATTAAAGCCGCAAACTTTCCACTCATCCCCGAAGACTTTGAGCGTAACGCGCTACCTAGCACCTTAACGCAATACAAACACAAACTGTTTGGGCTTACGATTCAACCCGAACGTTTAACCGAAGTGCGCAACGAGCGACGACCCGATAGCGTGTACTCTTCACTCACGCAATGCCGCCACGAAGTTGCAGAGGCCGAACGCCTCATGCGACGCGATTCGATTCCGATGCTCTCAACCACGACAAAATCAATCGAAGAGATTTCAACGACTGTCATGCAAGAGGTGGGTTTAGATAAACACTCGACCTATTGAACGCTCGAGGTTTTGAGGCTGAAGTCTCAGTTTGGGCTGCGATGCTGTCGCCGCTGTTCAAATAAGCAAATTGCAGCGGCTGCTGTCACATTGAGTGACTCAGCGCCGGCAAGCTCATGCGCAATCTTGATACGCAAGTTAGCACGCTTGAGCAGCGCCGCCTCGACGCCCTGCCCTTCATTGCCAAAGACCCACGCGCAGTGCTCTGGCAACGTTGTCGCAAACAAGTCTTGCGCCTCGGTTAATGAAGTGACCACTAACGGGATCTCAAGCGTTGCGATCATCGCATCGAGATCCGCTTGCTCGTGTAGACGCAGCGCAAAATGCGCGCCTTGGCCGCTACGTAATACGCGAGGTGACCACAAAGTGGCTGTGCCGGTTGTCGCAAACACGCGCTTAATTCCTGCAGCCGCGCAGGTGCGAAGTATCGTACCGACGTTACCCGGATCTTGTATGCGGTCTAACACCACCACCGACTCTTTAATCCGCATCGGCAACGTATCAACTTTGGGTTGCACAATAAACAAGACACCTTGATTGGTATTGAAACTCGATAAGCCACCCAGAAGGGTTCCCGACATGGTCAGGCAAAGCTCTGGTGCGAGTTTTTCAATTAAGGCTTGTAATTGAGGCTCTTGCACTCTGTCGATATCAAAAATGGCATATTGCGGTGGTCGACCGACGCCTAGCCAAGACTCGCAAAGATGGATACCGTCAAGAATCACGGGCTCACCACGTCGCCCAGCACTAGACTGCCATTTATACAGCTGCTTGAACAAAGGGTTCGAACGCGATTCAATATGTTTCAAGAGACATCCAGTAAACGTCGTACGGGTGCAAAACTGCGGCGATGCGCAGGACAGGGGCCAAACTCATTTAATCGTGCCATGTGCAACGCAGTGCCGTAGCCCTTGTGCAGATTAAATCCGTACTCGGGGTGCTGAGTATGTAGGCGCAACAGTTCAGCATCGCGCGCCGTTTTAGCCAAGATCGAAGCGGCTGAAATTGCAGGCACAAGCGCGTCACCTTTGACAACGGTCTGCACGCGGCAAGCTAGGCGCGGTGCCTGATTCCCATCCACCCAAGCTAACTCAGGGGCGATCTTCAAACCATGTACGGCGCGTTGCATGGCTAGCAAGGTAGCCTGCAAAATATTGAGTTGATCAATCTCTTGCACGGTCGCGCGGGCAACACACCACGCCAGTGCACGTTGTTGAATCAGCGGTGCCAGAGCCTCACGCCGCTTTTCGGTTAATACTTTTGAATCCGCCAAACCTTCAATTGGTTGAGAGGGATCAAGAATCACAGCCGCGGCATACACATCACCCGCCAAGGGGCCACGACCGGCCTCATCGACCCCGGCACAATATTGCGCAGCTGGGTCGATGCTGACAAACAAACTGTGTTGTGTGGCGCGGCTCATGGCGTTGCCAAGCCTGCAGAGCCCGTGCCTTTGACAGACGTGCGCCCTCGGTGGGCCAACTCTAAAATCACTTCTGCCGCACGAGTAGCCGTATCGCATCGCAATGAGTGATGCAGCGCGTGAAACCTCGCCTCAATCTCACGCGCTTTTCGTTCGTCTATAAACTTTTCGTATACCGCCTCAGCAAGCTTTTCAGGTGTGGCATCTTCTTGAATCAATTCTGGCACAACACTATCGTTGAGCAGAACATTCGGCAAACCGACCCAAGGCACGTAGGGCCTTTGCTGTCCAGATTTCCACGCCATGATCCGACGCACCCAAGGCGAGACCGCGTATGAGATCACCATCGGCCGTTTAAACAGCGCCGTTTCGAGGGTGGCCGTACCACTTGCCACAAGCGCCACATCACATGCCTCAAGTGCATCCCAAGCCACAGGACGTGCAAATGCTGTGCCGACCGGCGCCATCGAAACGATTTCCTGATGAACGGGGGCATTGGGGGTCACAGAGTTTGCACAGACCGTCGCCGGTTTCACTGTCAGAACGTGAAGATTATCAACGGGGTAGCGTTGCAAAATTTGTTTGAATTCGTCTAACCGTGCGGCATTGACCATCGGGACTAACACGTGCAGTTGCGGATCACGTTTTTGTAAACGTTGAACAGTTTGTAAAAATCTTGGGGCAATCCATTTGATCTCAGAGGCGCGACTGCCTGGTAGCATCGCTAGCACCCTGGCCTCTGCATCAAGCCCTAAACGTTTGCGTGCTGCAGCGCGGTCTGGCTCTTGCGCGATCGCATCGGCCAAAGGGTGGCCGACAAACGTCACGGGTATGTTCTCTTTTTGATAAAGCGCTTCTTCGAACGGAAACATGACCAACATATGCGAGACAGACTCGCGTATATGGTGGATGCGCTCGTAGCGCCAAGCCCAAATTGAAGGGCTCACTAAATGCACGGTCGGAATACCTGACTGCTTGAGTTGGTGCTCAAGGCGCAGATTAAAATCTGGCGCGTCTATGCCCAAGAATACATTTGGAGGCTGTTTAAGCCAGCGGCGTTTGACATCAAGGTAGGTGCGCACCAAGGTAGGCACTTGCTTGAGCGCGTCAAGATACCCAAACACCGTAAGAGCTTGCATCGGCTGCCAAAGTGTCAAACCCTGTTGGGTGAGTTGTGGTCCGCCTATGCCCTCTGCCCTGACCTCGGGATCCGCTTGTTGAACCCCGGCTAAAACTCTTGCAGCAATCAAATCACCCGAGGGTTCACCTGCCACCAGGCCAAGCCGCCAAGTCATGGGCGGATGATGCCTCGAGCGCTGCCATCCAAGAAGTCGAGCATGACCTGCAGCGCCGGCGCAACCGCGGGTTCTTCGGTCTGTCGTTGGCGCATTTGCAGACGGGCCTCATCGAGCGATAAGCCACGTCGATAGATCAATTTGTAGGCGTCACGCAAGGCACTGATTGCCTCGGGAGAAAAGCCACGACGTTTTAAACCTTCAACATTGACGCCAACAGGTACGCACGGATTACCAGAACCCATCACGTAGGGCGGTACGTCCATGTGCAAGGCACTTTGCCCACCCGTCATGCTATGAGCACCGATTCGCCCAAATTGATGAACCGCCGCTAAACCGCCAACAATCGCCCAATCGCCGATATGCACGTGCCCACCCATCTGCACGCCATTGGCCAAAATCACATTACTACCGATCTGACAATCATGAGCGATATGCACGTAGGCCATTACCCAATTGTCAGACCCTAAACGTGTCACGCCAACATCCTGAACCGTGCCGGTGTTTATCGTCACGTACTCGCGCACCATATTACGATCACCAATCTCTAGTCGAGTGGGTTCACCTGAATACTTTTTGTCTTGTGGCATACCTCCGACAGAACAAAAACGGTAGAAATGATTGTTTTGTCCGATCGTGGTGTGACCGTCAATCACGCAGTGCGAGCCAATCTTTGTATGGGCATCAATTTTGACATCTGGCCCAATAATCGAATAAGGCCCCACACTAACAGTTGGGTGCAATTGAGCCAACGGGTCGACCAAGGCGGTCGTATGAATGAGCGCTGACATGGTTATTCCACAGGACGAATCGCACACATCAGCTTTGCCTCTGCGACCTCTTGCCCGTCAACAAAAGCGCGCCCCTGATACTTGCAAATCTTGCTACCGAGGCGCTCTGCCACAACTTCAATGTGTAATTGATCGCCAGGCAGCACGGGCTTACGAAACCGCGCACCATCAATCCCGACAAAGTAGTAAACACTTTCTTGATCTTTAGGCTTAAGACCTGTTTCTTCGGCAAATGAAAAAATCGCTGCAGCTTGCGCCATCGCTTCAAGAATGAGTACGCCTGGCATCACGGGATGATGCGGAAAGTGCCCGACAAAAAATGGTTCATTAATCGAGACATTCTTAAGTGCCTTGATCGATTTTCCTGGCACCATTTCTAACACCCGATCAATCAGAAGCATCGGGTAACGGTGGGGTAAACGTTCAAGGATACTTTTAATATCAAGCTGCATGGAAGTTCCTGTAAAGCCCGTTTAGGGCTATGCCTAAACAATAATGTGCTGCAATGACACGAACGCTATTCACGCTCGAGTTTTCGTAAACGTTTGCGCATCACCGATAGCTGAGAAATGACAGCCGCATTTCGCTGCCACTCGGAATGTGTGGCAAACGGAAACACTCCTGTGTAACGGCCGGGCTCGGTCACATCTGTCGTAATGCCGGTGCCACCAGAGACAAAGACATCGTCACAGATTGTCAGGTGGCCAGCGATCCCTGCCGCCCCTGCAATCGTGCAGCGTGCGCCAATTGTGGTCGAACCTGCCACAGCTGTACAAGCCGCGATCGCGGTGTGCGTACCGATACGACAATTGTGGGCAATCATGATTTGATTATCGAGCTTAACGCCGTCTTCAATGACGGTGTTCTCAAGCGCACCACGGTCAATCGTTGTGTTTGCGCCGATCTCTACGTCATTGCCTATCACCAGGCCACCGAGCTGCGGAATCTTGCCCCACGCACCTTTTGCTAGGCTCGGGTCAGGTGCAAAGCCGAATCCATCGGCGCCAAGTACGGCACCACTATGCACAATCACGCGCGCGCCGATTTGTACGCCATCGTAAATGGCTACGCGCGGATGAATGACACAAGAAGCACCAACTTTGACATCTGCTCCTAATACTGTACCCGCACCAATCTGAACCATGGCGTCGATGACACAGCGCGCGCCGATCACAGCCAGCGGCCCCACGGTTACGCTTGATGCCAAGATAGCCGTTGGGTCAACCACAGCTGACGGATGCACACTAATTTCACGAGCGGGTTGCCTTGCCCAATCAAACCACTGGGCGATTCGGGCGTACAACAAGTAAGGATGCTTACATACGACACGCGCATAGGCAGGTTGTACGGGCGCCTGCGAGAGCAACTCGTCTATTTCGGGCAGCACAATGACCGCTGCTGCCTTGGTAATGGCAAGCTGCTCTAGATACTTTGGATGAACGATAAAAGAGGCTTCGTGTTGACCAGCAGCCGGCAATGCCCCTAAGCCGGCCACAATCGGGTCAGAAAATTGCCCAGTCCCTGGGACAACTTTTTGCACCAAGCCCCCCGGTATGGCCTTGAGTAACTGAGACAGTAAAGGTGCGCGCTCGGGAGCTAATAAAACAGGCATTATTCTGTCAGGTTATTTGCCGAGAGCCTGAATCACCTTGTCAGTGATATCAACCCGCGGATTTACCGTCACAGCATCTTGAATCACGATGTCATAGCTGTCTGTTTCAGCAATTCTCTTGATAGCGGCATTGGCTTTTTCAATGATGGTCGCAAACTCTTCGTTACGACGACGACTTGAGTCTTCTTGAATTTCACGACGCTTACGCTGCAAGTCAGCATCAATGTTCGCTAATTCGCGCTGGCGCTTGTTACGCTCTGACTCTGATAAAACTGGCGCATCTTTTTCAAGCTTTTGCGCCATGCTACGTAAGTTATTGACTTGCTTCTCAAGATCTTCGGCGCGCTTCTTGAATTCATTTTCAATTTTGGATTGCGCAGCTTTTGCAGGTGCAGAATCACGCAGAATACGCTCAGTATTGACAAAGCCAATTTTGGTGCCTTGGCCTTGCGCTTGAACAGGGGTTGCAAGCGAAAGCGTTAGCGCAGCGCCAGTTACAGCGACGACGCCAAGCAGGCGATAAGCAAACCGGTTAAGAGCGGAACGATTCGTGGTGGTCATCAAAGCAGACATTATTAAGTCTCACAAAAAACAAATTTCAGCACGCCATTGTGCCAATCATTAAAGTTAGAAGCCTGTACCGATTTGGAACTGGAAGATCTGTAAGTTATCGTTCTCTTTCGCATTCAAAGGCTTAGCAAGCGAAAGTTGCAAAGGACCAAGTGGTGAGATCCATGACAAACCGATACCAGCCGAATAACGCAATTGACTTAAATTGATCGAGGTGTCGTTACCGTAGCCGTCAGAACCGAAAACTTGACCACCGTCAACGAAGGTAAACCAGCGCAGCGTCCGATCATTTTGTGTTCCGGGCATTGGGAGATAGAACTGCACATTACCGACCACACGCTTCGAACCACCCAAATACGTACCAGTCAACAAATCACGTGGGCCTAAAGAGTTTTGCGAGAAGCCTCGAACAGTACCAATGCCGCCTGCGTACACGTTCTTGAAGATCGGATATTGCAGATCGCTGTAACTCTTGCCGTAGTCAAACAACGCATTAAAGGCCAGTGTGTAGTCGCGACCAATAGGGATGAATAACTGTTGCTGGGCACCTAACATGTAGTACTTAAGATCCATCGTACCTACGTCGGCTTTCAAACGTGTGAAACTACCACGGGTGGGTGTTAAGGCACTATCACGCGTGTCTTTTGACCAGCCAGTATTGAAAATCACGGCTGTGGTGCTCTCGCCATAGTTATACACGTACTCTCGATACGCTAACGGAGAGTTGTCGTATAAACCAATTGTGTTGCGCTCAACGTTCGCACCGCCATAGATCCGATCAAACTCAGAAATTGGCACACCAAAACTTAAGCCGCCGCCAAGAGTTGTTACCTGATACATACCCGGATTATTCGAGTAAGGAGTCATTGTGCGGTAATACAGCGAGGTCGTTCGACTAATGCCGTCATTGGTGAAGTAAGGATCGGTATGCGCCAAAATCGCAGAACGGTTATACAAACTCGTATTCAAGTTCAGAGTTAGGTTTGTGCCGCTACCAAACACGTTGTCTTCAGTGATACCCGCGGTCAAAATCACACCGTCTACCTGACCGTAACCCACACCTAAGCTAATCATGCCGGTAGGTTTCTCTGCGACGGTCACATTGACATCAACTTGATCCGGTGAGTTTGGCACAGGCTCAGTCACAACCTTCACGTCTTTGAAGTAGCCAAGACGATCAAGCCTGTCACGCGAGAGTTTGAGCTTGCCCGAGTCGTACCAGGCAGCCTCAGGCTGACGCATCTCTCGGCGCACCACCTCGTCACGGGTTCGGTGGTTACCGGTAATTTGGATCTTTCTGACATACACGCGACGACTAGGATCAATGTAAAACGTAAGATCCGCCGTTTGCGCTTCGCGGTTCAACACCGGATTTGGATTGACGTTGGCGAAAGCGTAGCCTAAACCACTGAGGTAGTCAGTGATACTTTTCGCTGTTGCATTGGTCTTTTCACCCGAAAAAGTCTCGCCTGCTTTCACTTGCACTAGGGCATTGACCTCTTGATCAAGCCCGAGCAGGTTTCCAGCCAAACTCACGTTGCTGACTTTGTAAGGCTTTCCTTCGCTGATGGTTAGGGTAATGAAAATATCTTTGCGATCACCCGAGATCGTCACTTGGGGAGGCTCGGCTTTGTACTCAAGATACCCACGATCTAGGTAGAAAGATCTTAGGGACTCGAGATCGCGCTCAAGTTTCTCGCGCGAATACTTGTCGCTGTCTGTGTACCACGACAACCAACCAGGGGTCGTCATCTTTAAGAGGCCAAGCAAATTACTTTCAGTAAAGGCTTCGTTTCCGACGATTTTAATTTCACGAATACGGGCAACCGAGCCCTCAAAGACATCAAAATTGATACCAACACGATTACGCGGCAGCGGCGTGATTGTTGAAGTGATTTCAGCTGCGTACTTACCTTTGGTCAGGTACTGCTGACGCAACTCAAACTCTGCTTGTTCAAGCATCGACTGATCAAAGACCCGCCCTTCACCAAACCCAATCTGGCGTAAGGTGTCAATGATATTTTTGGGTTCGAACTCACGCATGCCTGTAAAGGACAGCGAAGCGATGGTTGCACGCTCTTGCACGACCACTACTACCAAACGATTTGACGTTTCGATACGAACGTCAGAGAACAACCCCGTTGCATACAGGCGGCGTACAGCTTCGGTTGCAAGTTCGTCGGTGAACTGCTGGCCAACCTTGACCGGCAATTGCGAAAAAATAGTACCCGCTTCAGTACGTTGAATGCCTTCGATGCGAATATCACTCACAACAAAAGGCGCAAAAGCGTTTGCCGTGAGTGGGCCTGCGAAACACAGCAGTACCAGTGCCCGCACAAAAAGAGTCGACAACAGTTGCCGGCAACGGGCGCTAAAACAATCCAAGCTGACGGGCATTCTGAACAATCCTTGAAACAAGCAAACGGTCATTGATTAAAGAAACACACGATTTTAAGACAGAAAAGACCTAATTAAAAATGCGAACGAGGTCATTGAACAGGGCAATCACCATCAAGCCTGCCAGTACTGCCATGCCAGCCCGCTGGCCCCAGTCGACCGAGCGTGCCGAGGGCGGACTGCCACGTATGATTTCAACTAGATAGTACAGCAGATGCCCCCCGTCGAGCATGGGAATTGGCAGTAAATTCAGTACCCCAAGGCTGACGCTGACCAAAGCCAGAAACGCAATGTAGGCAGCCCACCCAATTCGTGCAGTCTGCCCCGCATAATCCGCAATTGTGACCGGACCACTGATATTTTTGATCGAAACCTCGCCAATCAGCATTTTTCCCATCATTTTGAGCGAAAACCATGCTGTATCGTAGGTTTTTGTCACGCCAAGCCAAACGCTGTCGAGCAAGCCATAGCTCACATCCACCATGGGCAAGTTGCCACCTAATTGAAACCCAGCCCGTCCTACAGATTTGCCATTTTCAAGCGTTACCGCGGCCGGGGTTAAGGTTATTTGCCGAATTTGGCCCTCGCGCTGCACTTCAAGCGCAAGCGGCTGATTCGCATGTGACTGAATGATGCGAATGACTTGAGCCACATCGGGTTGCCGTTCGCCGCCAATGGAAACGATTAAATCGTTCACCGAAAGCCCAGCGGCTTGCGCCACGCTAGACTCAACCACTGACCGAATTTGCGGTGTTGAACCGCCCACCGCCAATCCTAGCCTGCGCATTGGATCTTCAGCAGCGGGGTCAGCTGCAGCCGGAACCTCAAGTACACGGGTCAGTGGGCTACCGCCGCGTTCGAAAGCGATTTCAACCTGCCCGCCATCCGCAGCAAGTTGCAGTAATGCCCAACGTACCTGTGGCCAAGACATGACGGCTTGTTGGTTAATTGCTGTGATTCGATCCCCCCCTTGCAAGCCGGCCATTGCGGCGGCAGAGGTTGCGGGCGGCTTAGACAAGATTGCAGCAGGTTCTTGTGTACCAACCAAGTTGATGCTCGCGTAAAACACCACTGCCAAGATGAGATTAAAGAGCGGCCCCGCTGCCACAATCGCAATGCGTTTACCAACCGGCTGCGCCTGAAAACTTTGCGGATGTTGGCGACCTGGCCTAGCTGCGTGCGTGCTGGGTTGTTGCTCTTCGTCAAGCATCTTGACGTAGCCACCAAGGGGCAAGGCTGACAAGACCCATTCTGTGCCGTGGCGATCGACGCGTTTGAGCAGGACTCGTCCAAACCCCAAAGAAAACCGTAAGATTTTGACGCCACACCAACGAGCTACCCAGTAATGGCCAAGCTCGTGAAAGGTAATCAGAATACCGAGGGCAACCAAAAACGCAAACACAGTAAAAAGCATATTTGTCTTTACAAAAAATAACGCGATTGAGGTTAGCCCGTTGCCGCTCGACGCGCGGCACTGCGGGATCGTTCGTCTAGAGCAATAATATCGTCTAAAGAAGACAGGCTAGTGTTGGGTTGACCCGATTGCCAGTCTAAAGTTGCATGAATCACCTCTGCAATCGCAGTATAGGCAAGCCGTCTTTCAAGAAAGGCTGCCACGGCGACCTCGTTCGCGGCATTTAAAGCGATGCAAGCGCCCTGCCCAGCCTGAAGGGCCTGAAACGATAAAGCCAAACAAGGCAGCTGCTCAAGATCTGGCTGTGCAAAATCAAGGCGACCGGCCAACGCCAGTTCAAGCATCCCGACCCCCGACTCGATTCGTTCAGGAAACCCTAAGCCATAGGCAATGGGGGTACGCATATCAGGTTGCCCTAGCTGCGCCAAAACCGACCCATCTGCATACTCAACCATCGAATGCACCACACTTTGTGGGTGAATCACCACGCTAATGCGCTCTGGCGGCATTGCGAATAGATGATGAGCCTCAATGACCTCAAGGCCTTTGTTCAGCATCGTGGCCGAATCCACAGAGATTTTTCTGCCCATGCTCCAGTTCGGGTGCGCACAGGCCTGTTCGGGCGAAACTTGCGCCAAGTCAGCCCAGCGTTGATTGCGAAATGGCCCGCCCGAAGCGGTGAGGATCAGGCGACGTACCCCCGCTGCCGGCCCCGTTGGCGCACTGGCTCGGTCGTGGTGAGGCAAGCATTGAAAAATGGCGTTGTGTTCACTATCAATCGGCAAAAGCTCGGCCCCTGCGTCACGCACAGCAGCCATGAAGATCGAACCTGCCGCCACCAAGGCCTCTTTGTTGGCAAGCAGCACGCGTTTACCGGCCTGTGCCGCAGCCAGGGCGGCTGGCAGACCGGCAGAGCCAACAATCGCGGCCATAACCGCTTGACTGGCGGGGTCACTCGCGACCTCTACTAAAGCTTGAGCACCGACTCGAATAACTGGCCGCTTCAGGGTGCTTCCCCAGGCTGTTTTAAAACGTTCTGCCGCAGCCTCTGTGGGAACGGCCACGGCCGCAGCCTTTGAGTCGAACGCTTGTTTTGCCAAGAGATCCATTCGGCTGTGCGCTGTGAGCGTATGCACCACAAAGCGACTTGGATGCCGAGCAATCACATCAAGGGTGTTTTGACCAATTGAACCCGTTGAACCCAAAATGGTGACGCTTATTGGGGCTACCATGCGCGCCACTCAATCAGCAAAAAGCCAAGTGGGACCACCGCTACCACAGCATCGATACGATCGTAGACGCCACCGTGACCGGGCAGCAATTGACTCGAGTCCTTAACCCCAGCACGGCGTTTGAGCAATGACTCGTATAAATCGCCAGCGATTGAAAATACGGCCAACAATACCCCCAGCACCATCAGCGCGATCCAAGAGGTTTGAGACTGCAGAGTCGCCGCAAAGGTTTTGGGCCAGTGAGCTGAAATCAGTAGCCACGCGACCACTCCGACTACCCCCGCGAAGGCTCCTTCAAGGGTTTTGCCAGGGCTAATGCTAGGGGCTAACTTATGACGTCCAAAGGCTCGCCCTGCAAAGTACGCTGCAATATCAGCCACCCAGACGACAATCAACAACGACACGACAAACAGGGCGCCGCGCTGCAAATACCAATAGGCTAAGGCGCCCCATGTTGCCAGCAACGTTACGACAGCTGCAAAACTATTAGCCAGACGATAAGCAGGCATTGTCACCTGTGCGCGCCATAAGGCGGGCAGCAGCAACACTAGCCAAAGACAAACGGCCAAGTAAACGGTACCTTGCAAAATGACTAAGGCTTTGAAATCGCCGTCAATCCATTGCTTGGCTTGCCAGGCGCAGCCGGCAAATAAAGCCAACGCACCAAGTGGTGCCCAAACACTGCGCAGACCGAGTGTCAGTCTAAGCCACTCAAAACCGGCACAGGCACAGGCTAGCGCCAAAAACAACAAGAAAGGCCAAGGTGATGTCGCCGCAACGACCAGGGCCAACACGCCTAGCAGTACAACAGCAGTGATCACTCGTTGCTTGAGCATGCCCGTCAGCTTTTCGCAACAGCATGAACTTGAGCACTCGTTCTGCCAAATCTGCGCTCGCGGGTTCGATACCACTCGAACGACTTGTGCAGTTCTTCTTCACCAAAATCTGGCCAATAACACTCTGTGAAATAGAGCTCTGTGTAGGCCATCTGCCAAATCAAGAAATTTGAGATGCGTTGCTCTCCGCCAGTGCGGATAAACAGGTCGGGCTCAGGTGCCCAAGCCATTGACAGATAAGGAGCAAGGCTTGTTTCGTCAAGGCCAGACGGATCCGCTGCCAACTCTGGGCGGGCGAGTAATAAGGCCCGTGTCGCTTGCAGAATATCCCA
Source organism: Burkholderiaceae bacterium (assembly GCA_029866055.1). GTDB lineage: Bacteria > Pseudomonadota > Gammaproteobacteria > Burkholderiales > Burkholderiaceae_B > Zwartia. Next base: position 14,052 of record JARXAG010000075.1, on the reverse strand, counting down.
CCGCCCACCATAGTTGGCGGCAATGGTCAGATGCAATTTGTCGTTGTGAGCCGTTTTTTCTTGCGCTTGTGCAATCAGCTCTTGAAGCTTAGGCTCGAATGCCGATAAGTCGCCGACAACGTGAAGCCGAACGCCCTGCTCTTGCAAACGTGCCACCTCTCGCTCAAGCGCTTGCACAAACAGACGCATGAGCAACGACACCTCGTCGGCGGGACGACGCCAGTTTTCAGAACTGAAGGCAAACAATGTTAAGTATTTAACCCCAGCCGCGCCGCAGGTTTCAACCGCACGACGTACCGACTGAACCCCTTTTGCGTGACCCGCCGTGCGAGGGAGTAAGCGAGCATGTGCCCAACGGCCATTGCCGTCCATCACAATCGCCACATGAGTTGGGATCGCACCCGTAACAGGGATTTCGCGGGTTGAGCTGATGGCCATGTTCAGTGGCGGCCTAAACCGTCAAGATCTCTGCTTCTTTTTGCGCCACCATCTTGTCGATGTCGATCACACAACGATCGGTCAACTTTTGCACCACCTCTTGCGCGCGTCGTTCATCATCTTCAGAAATCTCTTTGTCTTTGACTAGTTTCTTAAATGAGTCATTTGAATCACGGCGCAAATTACGCACGGCAATTTTCGCGTCTTCGCCTTCTGACTTGACGACTTTATTCAGATCTCGACGACGTTCTTCAGTCAGGGCTGGCATCGGTACTCGAATGCTATCGCCCATTCCGATTGGGTTTAAACCCAGATCAGAATCACGTATCGCCTTCTCAACAGGGCCAGCCATGTTTTTTTCCCAAACTTGCACGCTTAACGTACGAGCATCCATCAGGTTGACGTTAGCCACCTGAGAGATTGGCACCGGTGAGCCGTAATACTCAACTTGAACGTGATCAAGAATGCCTGGATGGGCTCGGCCGGTACGAATTTTGGCCAGATTCGTTTTGAGCTGCTCAAGCGATTTCGCCATGCGGGCTTGAGCAGAGGCTTGAATATCTGCAATACTCATTGCGTTTCCTTTAAACGTGAACCAACGTGCCTTCGTCTTCTCCGCTGACCGCCCGCTTTAGCGCGCCAGGTTTGTTGATCGAAAACACTCTGATTGGTAATTTTTGATCGCGGCATAAGGCGAATGCTGTGGCATCCATCACTTCAAGACGTCGATTAATCACTTCGTCAAAACTGATACGGTTGTAACGCGTAGCCGAAGAATCTTTATTCGGATCTGCGCTGTAAATGCCATCAACCTTGGTGGCTTTAAGCACGATTTCAGCGCCGATTTCGGCTCCACGCAGAGAGGCTGCTGTGTCGGTCGTAAAGAATGGATTGCCAGTACCTGCGGCAAACACGACAACTTTGCCTTCTTCGAGGTATCTCAAGGCTTTGGGGCGAATGTAAGGCTCGACAACCTGTTCAATATTTAAAGCAGATTGCACCCGAGCATCAACACCGCGGTGCTTTAAGGCATCTTGCAACGCTAGGGCGTTCATGACCGTCGCCATCATCCCCATGTAATCAGCGGTTGCCCGATCCATGCCTTGGGCACCCGGGGCAACACCACGAAAAATATTGCCGCCACCAATCACAATCGCTAATTGCACCCCCATCGACACAACCTCAGCGACTTCTTCGGTCATGCGCATAATGGTGGCACGGTTGATGCCAAAGGCATCGTCGCCCATCAACGCTTCACCGGAAAGTTTAAGAAGAACTCTTTTGTGCATTCGGGTGGTCATTATTAAGGATTCCGGAGGGTTAAACACGTACAAAAGTGTACGCCAAACCAAGCGAAAGCATCAGGCGTTCGCTTGGTGTTTTTAACAAAATTAAGCGTTTCCGGCAGCTGCTGCAGCAACTTCAGCCGCAAAATCCATCGTCTTCTTTTCAATGCCTTCGCCCACCACAAACAGTGAAAAACCAGCAATCGCTGCGTTTTTCTCTTTAAGCATTTGAGCCACGGTTTGCTTGTCATTTTTGACAAAAGGTTGCGATAAAAGCGCAACTTCTTTCAAAAACTTCTGAACTGAACCTTCAACCATCTTTTCGACGATTTCTGCGGGCTTGCCCGACTCAGCAGCCTTGAGGCGGGCGACTGAGCGTTCGGCTTCTTTGTCTGCTTCAGCTACGCCGGATTCGTCTAGTGCCCGTGGCTTGGTCGCGGCGATATGCATCGCTAGATCTTTACCCACTTCGTCGACGCCTGAAAACTCAACCAACACGCCAATACGCCCGCTATGCACGTAGCTCGCGAGCTTGTTGGCCGTTGTGTAGCGCTGAAAACGACGAATAGAGATGTTTTCACCGATTTTGCCTACCAAGGCAGCACGCACAGACTCAACGGTGCCGGCACCCAAGTTTGATGCTGACAAGGCGGCAACGTCAGCATAGCTATTGGCTGACACTTGCTTAGCCAGTGCCTCAACAAACGCAACAAAATCATCGTTTTTTGCAACGAAATCTGTTTCGCAGTTCACTTCGAGCACTGCACCCTGTTTAGCATCGGGCGATATGTATAAGCCAATCAGGCCCTCAGCGGTGACGCGACCAGCCGCTTTGCTAGCTTTGCTACCCAGTTTGACACGTAAGATCTCTTCGGCGCGAGCCATGTCACCACTTGCTTCAGTCAGAGCGCGCTTGCACTCCATCATGGGTGCGTCGGTTTTTTCGCGCAGCTCTTTAACCATTGCGGCAGTAATTTCAGCCATGTTTGCTCCAAGATTAGTGTGAGGCGCCCCGACTCGTGGTCAGAGGCGCGCTATTGCAATGCCTGGCACGAAGGCGCAGGCATCAGAAAAACTTATGCTTTTTCTTCAGCGACTTCGACGAACTCTTCACCAGACGCGAGCTCTTCAATGATTCCGTTCAAGCTTTGCGCACGACCTTCGAGCACAGCATCTGCCACACCTTTGGCGTACAAAGCAATTGCTTTAGCAGAGTCATCGTTGCCAGGAATGATGTAATCAATTCCATCGGGCGAATGGTTGGTATCCACGACCGCAACGACTGGGATTCCGAGAGCTTGCGCCTCAAGGACAGCAATCTTGTGGTAACCAACGTCGATCATGAAAATGGCGCTGGGCAGGCCGTTCATGTCTTTAATGCCGCCGATTGACTTGTTCAGTTTGTCGAGTTCGCGTTGAAACATCAAACCCTCTTTTTTGCTCATGCGCTCGGTGCCACCGTCGGCGATCATGACTTCCATGTCTTTTAAGCGCTTGATTGAGCTTTTGACAGTTTTGAAGTTTGTGAGCATGCCGCCCAACCAACGACTGTCAACGAAAGGCATCCCTGCACGGGTGGCTTCTTGAGCCACGAGTTCACGCGCAGCGCGCTTTGTACCTACGAACAAAACGTTACCGCCTTTTGCGGCAACTGATTTCACAAATTTTGTTGCGTCGGTGTAATTAGCAACCGTTTTTTCGAGGTTGATAATATGAATTTTGTTGCGATGACCGAAGATGAAAGGTGCCATCTTAGGGTTCCAGTAACGGGTTTGGTGACCGAAGTGCACACCCGCTTCTAACATTTCACGCATTAACGACATGATTTAAGGCTCCGAGGGTTAAGTCTTGTATTACGCCTGCACTGATTTCCTAAAAGAAATTCAGCACCCTGGTGACGTAACACGCGATTTGGTCTAATCCTGCACGAAAATCTGCCCAAGCAAGTTGTGCAAAGCCGCAAAAGACATAGACCGGTGGTTTTGAGTAAGCCTATAATTCTACTATCTTTCACCACTTACATTCAAGTAGCCATGGGATTAGTCACCAATCCAGCCGATTTAGACCTGATGCGAGCAGCTTGTCGCGATGCGGCAAAAGTGCTCGACTTCATTACCCCACACGTTAAAGCAGGGGTAACGACCGGCCAGCTTGACCAACTTTGCCTGCAATATTTGACCCAAGAGCTCAAGGTCATCTCGGCCACCGTCGGTTACGCACCACCGGGTTACCCCCCGTTTCCGGGTGCGATTTGCACCTCGGTCAACCATCAGGTGTGCCATGGGGTCCCCGGCGATCGGGTACTTAAAAACGGCGATGTCTTAAATATTGACGTCACAATTATCAAAGATGGCTGGTTTGGTGATACCAGCCGAATGTATTTTGTCGGTGAACCTTCAATTTTGGCCAAGAGGTTGGCCGATGTGACTTACGAGTGCATGTGGCTCGGGATTCGGCAGGTCAAACCAGGTAATACCTTAGGTGATATTGGCAGTGCCATTCAAAAATACGCCGAAAAACAAGGGTTTTCAGTGGTACGCGAGTTTTGCGGTCACGGCATTGGCCAACGCTTTCACCAAGAACCTCAAATCTTGCATTATGGGCGCCCCGGTACCGGCGACAAACTCGAGCCAGGCTTAATTTTTACGATTGAACCGATGATTAACGCCGGCCGCCGTGAAATTAGACAGCTGGCAGATGGCTGGACAGTCGTGACGCGTGATCACAGTTTGTCGGCGCAATGGGAACACACGATTTTGGTGACAGACACGGGCTACGAGGTGTTGACCATCTCTGAAGGCATGCCTGCACCACCGGCCCTGATCGCAGCCTAAGCGTTAATGTCATGACCGACGTGACCGCGATCGCAGCCATCCGCACACAGTTGCAGAGTAGTCGTGCAGCTGCCATTGCCCAATACCGTCAGACTCTGCGCCCCGACACCTTGCTTGCTGCGCTCTGTCGTTGTGCGGATCAAAGCTTGCGAGCACTACTTGAACTGTTTCCTCTGCCCAAAGGGGCTGCGCTTGCTGCGGTTGGGGGCTATGGCCGTGGTGAGCTCTATCCGTTTTCGGATGTCGACCTCCTGATCATCTTGAAAGACGAGCTTGACGCCCAAGCCGAAGCGACCCTCAGTGGTTTAGTGGCGGCAATGTGGGATATCGGTCTTGAGCCAGGCTACAGCGTCAGAACCATTGAACAATGCGTCAAAGAGGCTAGTGCCGACATCACAGTCGAGACGTCCTTACTTGAAAGCCGCTGGATCGCTGGCAGCAAAACCTTGGCGAAACTGTTTGAAAAAACAATGAGTGAGCGACTCAACGCCCAACAGTTTTTTCGAGCAAAGCGTGCCGAGATGCAGCAGCGCCATGCTCGACACCAAGACACGCCCTACTCTCTCGAGCCAAACTGCAAAGAGTCGCCGGGTGGCCTGCGAGATCTCCAAGTCATCATGTGGATGGCCAGGGCCGCTGGCTTTGGTTCGAGTTGGCAAGCCATTGCACGCGCAGGTCTGTTGACTAGCGCCGAAGCGCGCGACCTCAAGCGTGCCGAGCAAGCGTTCAAGCGGGTACGCATTGAACTGCACTTACTGGTCAACCGCCGCGAAGACCGTCTGTTATTTGATTTGCAACACGGTTTGGCGCAAGCCTACGGTATCACCGCGACGGCGACCCGCCGCGCAAGTGAACTCTTGATGCAGCGTTATTACTGGGCAGCGCGCCTGGTGACACAACTGAACACGTTGTTGGTTCAGAACATCGACGAAAAATTATTTGCGTTGCAAGAGTCTGACATCCGAGTCCTGGATGAGCACTATGTCTTCAGACACAATTGCCTGGACATTAAAGATGAGTTGCTGTTTGAAAAAAATCCAAGCCAGTTACTGAATGTATTTTTAGTGTTACAGCAACATCCTGAGCTCAATGAGTTGTCTGGTCGGGCCTTGCGCGCAATCTGGCATGCTCGCGACCGAATCGATGCGTCCTTCCGACGTGACCCAGAAAATAAAAAGACTTTTCTAAAGATTTTGCAACAACCGCAAGGCATCGTGCATGCTTTGCGACGCATGACAATGCTGAATATCTTGCCACGCTACTTGCCTGTTTTCAGACGGGTCGTTGGCCAAATGCAGCACGATTTGTTTCATGTCTATACGGTCGATCAACACACCTTGGCTGTCATTCGCAACCTGCGGCGCTTCACCATGCCAGAGCATGCCCAAGAATATCCCTTGGCCAGCAAATTGAGTGCGGGGTTCGAGCGTCACTGGTTACTGTATGTGGCCGCGTTATTTCACGATATTGCCAAAGGACGCGGTGGCGATCACTCAACGCTCGGTACGCTCGAAGTCAAGCGTTTTGCAAAGGCGCACGCCCTCGAGCGCGAAGACACTGAGCTTGTCATGTTCTTGGTAAACAGTCACTTGCTGATGTCACAGGTTGCGCAGAAAAAAGATTTGTCTGACCCACAAGTGATTCTCGACTTTGCGACGCGGGTGAAAACCTTGCGCAACTTACAAGCGCTCTATTTGTTAACTGTCGCCGATATTCGCGGAACAAGCCCCAAGGTCTGGAACACCTGGAAAGGCAAACTGCTTGAAAATCTTTACGATTTAACGCGCGCAACGCTCGGTGGTTCGGTCGACGACACGAATACTGTACTGAGGCAAAGGCTTGAGCAAGCGGCAACATTGACACGTTTGGCAGGCTTACGCGACGATACACGCGAGACCTTTTGGCAACAGCTTGATGTTGCCTATTTCTTACGCCACGAAGCGTCTGACATTGCCTGGCACACCCGTCATCTTTATTATCGCGTTTCGCCCGAGCAAGCAATCGTCAAAGTACGCCCGACAGAAGGCGCTGAAGGGCTTCAAGTGATGGTGTACACCAAAGACGTGCCAGATCTCTTTGCACGCATTTGCAGCTTTTTCGGTAGCCGCGGCCTGAGTATTCTTGATGCGCGCATCCACACGACACGACGGGGCTATGCGTTAGACAGCTTTATCGTTTTACCTGCAGACAGTCATGGAGAACTACGCACCTTGGCTACCCTGATCGAACACGAGTTAGACGCCCATCTCAATACGGTGCCTTCGAGCTCGCTCACAACCCGCAATGCCAACGCGCGTCCTTCTCGTTTGTCGCGTGCGTTTCCGGTCCCGCCGCTCGTGACCTTACATCCTGATGAGGGAAGCCAGAACTGGCGCCTCGAGATTGTCGCGACTGACCGCTCTGGCCTGTTAGGCGATATCGCACAGGTGTTTGTCAGTTACAACATTAACCTGCAGACGGCAAAAGTCATGACCTTAGGCGATCGCGTTGAAGACGTTTTTGTAGTGAGTGGCGAAACGCTCGCGCAACCGCGCACGCAGCGACAATTTGAACGTGCCATGCTAGATGCTCTCACACAAGTTGAACGCCGTGCTGCTTGAAAAAAAAATCTGGTGGCTCATCTCGGGTCTTTGTGTCGCTGGTGTTGCCATCGCGTTATTGTCGCAACACGCTTTTGATATGCAGCCTTGTGCCTGGTGTGTGTTTCAACGCCTGCTTTACCTCATTCTGGCCGTCATCGCTGCGACCGCAGCCCTGAGTCAAGGTTTGATCGTGCGCGTGGTTTGTACGATGCTGAGCTTAAGTCTAACGATTGCTGGTGTCTTGGCGGCATGGTTTCAGGCACAGGTCGCGTCCCAGTCATTTTCGTGTGCGCAGACCTTGGCCGATTTGTTGATGACACAAACTGGCCTAGAAACCGCGATGCCAGCGTTGTTTGGCATATATTCAAGCTGCATGGAGGCTCGAGTCAAATTGTTTGGCCTCGAGTACGCCTACTGGAGCCTGCTGCTCTTTGCGCTGTTAGGGCTTTTGGTCGCCTTTAACATCAAAGGCTTTCGAGCCTCGCCTGAACAAAAAGCTTATTGATCTTCTGCGGCAAAGCCCATATTGAACAGTAGCCCGTTTTGTTCTTCGCTAACCGCTTGGCGAGTTAAGCCTAAACGTTCGAGATATTCTGGGGTAATGTCGCCTGTGACATATTCACCAGTAAAACACGACGTATCAAAATGCGTCAGGGTCGGATTGAGATCTGACACCGACTTTTGCATGGCATCAATATCTTGATAGACCAGCGCATCAGCACCAATAATCTTGGCAATCTCTTGTTCGTCACGCCCAGTCGCGATAAGTTCTTGTTGGGTTGGCATGTCGATGCCATAGACGTTTTGATAGCGCACCGGCGGCGCTGCTGAGGCCATGTAAACCTTATTGGCCCCGGCTGCCCGTGCCATCTCAACAATCTCACGGCTCGTTGTTCCGCGTACGATTGAATCGTCGACAAGCAACACGTTTTTACCCTTGAACTCCATCCCAATCGTGTTGAGTTTTTGACGGACTGATTTTTTGCGTACTGCCTGGCCAGGCATGATGAAGGTTCGACCCACATAGCGATTTTTGATTAAGCCCTCGCGGTAGCTTAGGCCTAAACGATCTGCTAACTGCATTGCCGAAGGACGCGACGAATCAGGGATTGGCATCACCACATCGATATCGCCTAAGCGCAAGGTACGCGCCAATTTATCGGCCAAATACTCGCCCATCTTTAAACGCGAACCATAGACCGACACGCCATCTAAGACCGAATCAGGCCGGGCAAAATACACATATTCAAAAATACAGGGTGCGTGCAGCGCACCCTTCACGCATACTTCACTACTAAACTTGCCATCTAGCGAAATGAACACAGCCTCGCCCGGCAAGACGTCGCGCACAAATTGAAAACCCGAGCCCTCAAGCGCGACAGACTCAGAGGCAACCATCCACTCGGGGCCTTGTGCGGTATCGAAGCGGCCGATGCATAACGGACGAATCCCGTGCGGATCACGAAACGCTAGCAAGCCATAGCCTGCAATTTGTGCAACCACTGCGTAAGCACCCTTGACTCGCTCATGTACAGCTTTCACCGCACGAAAAATCGCCGATTCGTCAAGAGACACGCCATTGGCGGCCCGTTGCAATTCATGCGCCAAGACGTTTAACAATACCTCTGAATCTGAATTGGTATTGATGTGACGCTGATCGTTTGTAAATAGCGATACACGCAACTCGCGCCAATTGGTCAGATTGCCATTGTGAGCAAATGTGATCCCAAACGGCGCGTTGACATAAAAGGGTTGCGCTTCTTCGACGCTATCTGACGAGCCTGCTGTTGGGTAACGCACTTGACCGATGCCGGTTGTGCCGGGCAGCGAGCGCATATTGCGGGTACGAAACACATCGCGCACGAGACCATGCGCTTTATACATATTGAAATGATTGCCGTTTGAGGTGGCAATCCCTGCAGCATCTTGACCGCGGTGCTGCAGTAGCAGCAAGCTGTCATACAAAAGCTGATTGACAGGACCACGACCAATCACACCAACAATTCCGCACATGTACTTTCCTGATAACCGTTAAACCACGTTTAAATTCTGTCGTATTTAATAGGGCAACCACTCACGGATTGGCTCTGGTACGCGCGACTTAATTTGCTGCACCACCCCGACGACTTGCTTTGAAAACATGGCCTGCTTCCACCACGGTTCTTCGGGGAGTGGCGTATATCCAGCCGCCGTCACAAATAACAACACAAACAAAATACCTCGAGCCAAACCAAACACTGCACCCAAGCCATGATCTGCCGGGGTCAACCCCGTTTTATCAATCAGGGCCGATAACGTCATATTGACCATCCCAATCGACAACAATACGACAATAAACACACCGACGTACGCTAAGGTCATGCGCAAAAACGGCTGCTCGATCCAGCTCGCCAGCCAGTCAGCAGCGCGTGGCCCCCACCAAATAGCAGCAATAAAGGCAAAGGCATAGGCCGCAAGGGACAAGACCTCTTTGAGCAGACCGCGAATCAGGCCTAGCACGACCGAAACGCCCAACACGCCTAACACAACAAAATCAAACCCAGTCACTGCGTTGCAATAAAGGCGCCGTCATACCCAAGCGTGCGCAGACGAGTCTGTGCAGCTTGCGCGGCTTCGCGAGAAGGAAACGGCCCCACTCGCACGCGGTATCTGGCTTTACCATTGACATCAATTGGGCCATCGACAAAAGCGTTGCCTACGCCTGCTGCCAACAATTTATTTTTTTGGGTCTGTGCGTCAGCGGCTACGTCAAGCGACATTGCCTGAACAACAAAGTTGCCACGGGTTGGCGCCTTGGGTGTTGTAGCTGACCCAGGTGGGCCAGCGGACTCTGCTGTTGGGCGCCCTTCAAGCAACGCAACCGCGCGTGCGCCGTCGTCTGAGCGAACCGCAGCGGGCGGGTTAGGTGGGGGTTTAGACGCCTCAACTTTAGTCGCCGCAGCAGTGGGCTCGCCCCGAGGCTTGACCTCAGGCTTGGGAGGCGCTGCTGTCATGGGAGCCGACGCAGAGGGTGGCGCCACGGTCGAAGAGGCATCTGGCGCTGCAGGCGTTGCCGAACTATTGGTGGCGACAGGGTCGGTTAGATTAGGCTGAAAAGGCGAATTGCGATCAGGGATTTTGATCGGGATTTTGTTTGAGACTGGCGCGGGTTCAGAGTCAAGCAGCATGGGCAGAACCACAACTGCGGCCAGCACCAAGGCGACGGCACCCGCTAAACGTCTGCGGGCTCTGACGCGCAGATCGGCTGCCTGAGCCTCGCTGGACACAGAGGGGCGCACCTTACCCGGAGGCTTACGCGGTGCTGCACTATCTTTTCTGGAAAATAATCCCATTGATTCAAACACCCTGACTCAAAAAAAAGACAGACCCGAAAAGCGCCTGACAACGGCGAAAAGCGTTTATGCTGACCTCCCGGTGGCTTGCAGTGCACCCGCGACAGTCAGAAACGATCCGAATACGATGATTCTATCATCCGGCTTACTGAGTTTGTGGGCGGCTGCAAGTGCTTCGGCGACCGAGGGGAACTGACTTACGGCAACTTCGGCCTCGCCGCTCGTTTGATGGCCTGCGATAGCTTCTTTCACTTTGGCTGCTAACTGTTCGGCGCTTACTGCCCGAGCACCGGGCAAACCGGCACAGAACCAGTGATCGATGCGGGGTGCCATGTGCTTGACCACAGCGGAGATATCCTTGTCAGATAGCATCCCGAACACAGCGTAGGTGTAAGGATGAAAACCCATGTTGCCTAGATTCTTTTCAAGAACGGCAGCCGCATGGGGGTTGTGCGCCACATCAAGAATCACGGTCGGCTGACCAGGCAAAATTTGAAAACGCCCGGGCAACGACGCTTGCAGCAAGCCCACGCGCACGGCCTGCTGCGGCACCGCTAGGCGTTCACGTAAGGCCTCAAGCGCAGCCAAGGCGCCTGCGGCATTGAGCAATTGATTGGCGCCCCGTAAAGCCGGATACGCCAGCGCATTACGTCGCTGCTGGCGCCCAGCAAACGCCCATTGCTGGCGATCGCCCGAATAGTTAAAATCACGCCCGAATAACCAGAGATCACAGCCTATCGATTTGGCGTAATCAATTAAAGATTGGGGAGGTGCGGGATCACTGCAAATTGCCGGTCGGTCATTGCGATAGATGTGCGCTTTTTCGAAACCGATTTTCTCGCGTGTATCACCCAGCCAGTCGACGTGATCGATATCGACACTGGTGATGACTGAGCAATCGGCATCCACAATATTTACCGCATCCAGGCGTCCGCCTAAGCCCACCTCAAGCACCATCACATCAAGCGAGGTGGCGGCAAACATGGCTAGCGCAGCGAGTGTTGAATATTCAAAATAGGTTAACGATACGCCCTGACGAGCGGCTTCGACCATGCTGAAATAACGCACAAACTCAGCGTCAGAGACGATTTCACCGTTCAGGCGAACCCGCTCATTAAAGTTCACTAGATGGGGCGACGTGTAAAGCCCCACCCGATACCCTGCCGCAAGCAAAATTGCCTCGAGCATGGCACAAGTTGAGCCTTTGCCATTGGTGCCACCTACAACTATTTTGAGTGCCTTTGTTGCGATTGGCAAACGCGCAGCGACTTCGCGCACTCGTTCAAGCCCCATGTCAATCGCGCTTGGATGAAGCTTTTCAAGGTAACTAAGCCACTCAGCAAGTGAGGCGGTGTTTGAGGGTGCAGCAAGGGTCATGGCAAAAGGAGGCATTGAGTCAGCGAACAAGGCACTAGTTTAACAGCGGCTCTGTCGGCAGCTCAGGCGCTTGAGGTAACAGCGGCTCTGCCAACGCCCCAAGCGTTTAAGGTCTAAGCCAGTGACGGACTCCCCGCCCTCGCCCGAATGGGCGCCGCTCACGTTGAAAGGTATAGCGATTTCTACTGCGCTGCTCGATTTCTACTAAACTCGCTGACACATGAATAACCGCAAACCCCTGGACTTAACTGCTTGCCTTAGCATTGTGCTGCTCTGCTCTCTATGGGGTGGGCAACAAGTTCTATTCAAGCTCACGATTCACGACATTCACCCCAACATGCAGATCGCCTTGCGCTCGGCGATTGGATGCATATTGCTCGCCGCTTTCATGTGGCACAAGGGTGTTTCGTTGGCGCTTTGGCGCGGGCCTTGGCGAGCGGGCACGATGGTAGGATCCTTGTTTGCCCTAGAGTGGTGGATGATCGGCGAAGCTCTTCAATATACGAGCGCCTCGCATGTGGTGGTGTTTTTATATACGGCCCCAATTTTTACTGCACTGGGCTTGCACATCTGGCGTCCTGATGAACGCTTGAATTGGTGGCAATGGATAGGGGTTTTGATTTGCTTTAGCGGAATCGGTCTGGCGTTTTTAGGCTCGTCTTCCGCGACACAACTTGACCCACAGACGCTGCTCGGAGATTGTCTTGCCTTAGGTGGCGGCGTTCTTTGGGCCGCGACGACGGTCGTTACCCGTTGCTCAGGTTTGGCGCGTATCCCCGCCACACAAACGACCATGTACCAACTGTTAATAGGTGCTCTGGTGATACTGCTACTGTGCCTTGTTCTGGGTGAGACCGAGATCCATTGGAGCCCTTTTTTGGTGGCCAGCGTCGTAGGCCAAGGCTTAGTGATTTCGTTTTTTAGCCTCTTGGTATGGATTTGGCTGCTCAGACACTATTTGGCCTCAAGGGTTTCGATTTTTACCTTTATCGCTCCACTGATTGGCGTAGGCTTGAGCGTGTGGTTGTTAGACGAGCCTCTGCACAGTGAATTTGTATGGGGTGCTGTGATGGTGATGGCGGGGATGATTTTGGTGAACCTTGCGCCTCAGACTCGGCGTTTGAACGGAGCATAGTTTTGCTATGTGTTTAGCTATTTTTGCGCAGAATGTTTTACCAGACTGGCCGCTGATTGTTGTGGCAAACCGAGATGAACTGCACGCGCGCCCAACCGAGGTCGCAAGGCCCTGGGATGAAGCACCCTCGCTGCTGGCTGGCCGTGACTTACAGGCGAACGGCACTTGGCTTGGCCTGACTACCACGGGGCGTATTGCTTTACTGACCAACTATCGCGAAACGGGCATGCACGATGATCGGGCTCCCTCGCGTGGCCGTCTTGCAGAGCACTATTTACGACAAGAGCAATCAGCGCAACAATATCTGCAGGCTTTGCAGCAAAACAATGCGCCCTACAACGGCTTTAATTTACTGGCCGGCGATCGAAGCGGCTTGTGGTACTACTCAAATCGTCTGAACGCGGCGCCGTTTAAGATCCCTGACGGCGTCAGTGGTGTGTCAAACGCTACGCTTAATACGCCTTGGCCAAAACTACTTCGCACCCAACGCAGCGTCTCTGAGCATCTGGCACAGGCTCAAGCCCCTGAGTCTGCCCGCCTGTTTGAAATTTTTCGGGATACCGTTCGTGCCGCAGAACACGAACTACCTGACACAGGCATTGGCCTAGATCGCGAAAAATTACTGGGCAGCCCGTTTATCAAAAACGAGCGCTACGGCACACGTTGTACGACGATTATTTTGCAGCATCGCCAAGGCTACGCTTTGTTTTATGAAAAGCGCTATGACGCCTTTGGGCAAGAGGTGGGCGACAGCAACTGGCAGGTTGATTTTTTAGCGAATACGATCGCAGCAATCTGAGGTCTTGACGCACACAAGGGTTTTTTTGAAGATATAACGGCTTGAGTTGATTGCAGAATACAAATAATACTGTATATTTATACAGTATTATTTTCTTTGTTCTCTGCAATGCTTATCTCTAAAACCTCGCCCGTCTGCACCTCTGCGTCTCTGCTGAAACTGCATCCCGCACTTTGGCGTGGGTCGCAATTTGGCACGCGCGCTGGCCCAACCATCTCAACAGGGTTTTCAGCACTTGATGCCGAACTGCCCGGCAAGGGCTGGCCCAC
>JARXAG010000150.1 GCA_029866055.1 Burkholderiaceae bacterium | reverse complement strand
GTGCGCCACTGGGCAACCGGGTCATCGGCTGCCAACAGCTCAAACTCACTGATTGCACGTGCCCACTGAAACTGGCCAAAAATGGCGTAATCGGCGTACAAGGGGCTTTCGCCACCAAAAAATGGTTGTACCTTAAGGACGTTTCTTAACGGCCCCAGGCTATCCCGAAAGGCTTGTAGCTTGGCGTCTCGGTCTACAACCACTTGCTCAAGCGTCATCCCGAAGCGTGGCTCGCGAGTCTCTCGAAAATATGCCTGGTTTGCAGCATCAAGGTGCTTATAGATGTCCAACAAGACAAAGCGTACGATTTGCCCAGCATGCACATCGCCCAAGTTTGAATAGACCCGGCTCAGGGCTTGCCCTTGAGACCCGCCAAACAACGATGGTCGGTCCGGAAACCGCACCTCAAGATATTTGGCAATTTCCCACGACTCAAACACCCACTTACCGTCGTGTACCAGCACTGGAACCTTAGTCTGCCCACTGGGCTCGATGGCAGCCTTCTCGATAAAGCGCCAGGGCACCAACTCGACTTCGAGCCCTTTATGGGCAAGCGCCATACGAATCCGCCAGCAATAGGGGCTAAAGGGCCGATTGCTCTCAGCGCCAACGAGTTCAAATAGTTTAAGTGCCATGGTTTGCTCCTGCTTTTTTTGTTTAGATTGTTCTACGGTGTTTGTAACGCTCACCCGATGCTCAACCTTAACCCGAAGCGGGGTTTGAATAAAGCGCGCTGCAGTTGCGGCCCGAGGGCCAGACCCAGAGTCAGATACGGCACCGAGCTTAGGCGTTGGCTGATGAAGTTTCGCAAACGAGGGAGATTCTGAGGCGCCTTAGCTAGCGGATCGGGCAAAAAAAACAAAAATACACAAACAAACAAATTCTTAGTAAAAATAACTTAACCCACGCCGAACTGACATTTTGTTACAGTTTGAGTTGAAACGCTCGATATAGTGTTTTTTAAGCTATTTTTTACTCGGCGCGCCGCAGCAAGACAATGCTCCAACGCCGCACAACCCCTGACTCTGGAGTCTGCTTTGACCTCTGCCACGACTAACACCTCATCTGCCAAATCACTTTCATTTACGCCCGTGGCCGTTGTCACAGGTGGGGCACGAGGCATTGGGTTGGCATGCGTAAAGTGGTTTCTTGCGCACGGCTACCAAGTGGCCATGCTCGACACAGAAGCCGCCACACTGAAACAAGCCGAACAAGCCTTGAATGACAGCGCTCGATTATTAGCGTTGCATTGCGATGTTTCGATCCCCGCTCAAGTTCAGACTGCGATCAACCAAGTTGAAGAAAAGTTTGGCCGCATCGATGCACTGGTCAACAACGCAGGCGTTGCGGTATTCAAACCGATTGGCGAAACCACCTTTGAAGAGTTTCGCTATGTGTTGGGCACCAACCTGGATGGCGCGTTTTTGTGTTCACAAGCTTGCATCGAAGTCATGAAGAAAAACCACAATGGCTCGATCGTGAACATCGCCTCAATTTCAGGCTTGCGTGCCAGCACCCTGCGCGTGGCCTATGGCACCAGCAAGGCAGCCATCATTCACCTGACCAAACAACAAGCTGTCGAACTCGGCACGATCGGCATTCGCGCAAACGTCGTGGCACCAGGCCCCGTCGATACCGAGATGTCAAAGCTTGTGCATAGCGTTGCGATTCGCTCTGACTACTACGACACCATCCCCATGAATCGCTACGGCACACCTGAAGAAATCGCGAACGCAGTGGGATTTTTATGCAGCCCAGAAGCCGCCTTCATCAACGGCCAATGTTTGGCGGTAGACGGTGGCTTTGATGCCTCAGGCGTCGGCATCCCAACTTTGCGCAAGCATCAAGACGGTTCAGTTTAACGGGCTCAATATTCGAACAAACCACTCGAGCGAAACATGCTGAATGATTTTGACGACTTTGGCGCTTAATTAAATTTATTTCTCTTTTTACAACCAGGACACGCTCATGAATCAACCTTACATCGTCGGCTGGGGCCACACACCTTTTGGCAAACTCGACAACATAGATTTTGTGCAATTGATTCGTGATGCTGCCCTGCCAGCCATTGAAAGCGCGGGCCTGACACCCAGCGATATCGACGGCATTTTCGTCGGCCATTTCAATGCGGGGTTTGTACAACAGGACTTCACCGCCTCGCTGATGGGCGTGGCCATCCCCGAGTTTCGTCATACCCCGGCCGTGCGCATGGAAAACGCTTGCGCCACGGGTTCTGCTGCAATCTGGTCTGCGCTCGATGCGCTGGCTGCCGGACGCTTCAAGCGTGTACTGGTGCTGGGTATCGAAAAGATGAACACTTTGCCCAATAAAGAGATTGGCGAGATCTTGCTCAAAGCCTCTTTCGTGCAAGAAGAAGGCCACACCGAAGGTGGGTTTGCTGGCGTGTTTGGTCAAATTGCCAGCGGCTATTTTGAACGCTTTGGCGATCAGTCTGATGCGCTTGCCGCCATCTCGGCAAAAAATCATTCGAATGGCGTGCACAATCCTTACGCTCACATGCGCCGCGATTTAGGGTTTGATTTCTGTCGTAACCCATCTGACAAAAATCCTTTTGTTGCGGGCCCCTTGAAACGTTCAGACTGCTCACTCGTCTCAGATGGTGCGGCTGCACTGGTACTTTCAAGCGAGCCTCTGCCAGGTGCCAAGGTACCCGCCGTACGCTGGCGCTCGCGCACACATGTCAACGAATTTTTACCGCTTTCGCGCCGCGATCCAACGCGTTTTGAAGGGGCTGCACTGGCCTGGCAAAAAGGCTTGGCGAATGCGCAACGCACGCTTGACGACCTGCAATTTGTCGAAACGCATGATTGCTTCACGATTGCTGAAATGCTTGAATACGAGGCGATGGGTTTAGCGCCTCACGGTCAGGGCGCACGCGTCATTCTCGATGGCGTCACTTGCAAAGATGGCAAGCTCCCCGTCAACCCCTCGGGCGGCCTAAAGTCGCGTGGGCATCCGATTGGCGCCACCGGCGTATCGCAGCATGTGATGGCCGCGATGCAACTCTCGGGCCAAGCCGGTGATATGCAAATCAAGGGCGCGCATACGGGCGCGGTGTTCAACATGGGTGGCGCAGCCGTCGCCAACTATCTCAGCGTGCTGGAAGCAACGTGAACGCAGCGCAATCCATGAACTTGGGGCGGTTGCTCACGCACACCGCCATGCTCTACCCCGAGCACACCGCGCTCATTCAAGGCGAACAAAGCTGGACGTGGTCTGCCATTAACGCGCGCGTTGACGCCATGGTGGCGGCCTTGCGCGCACTGGGCCTCAAAAAGGGCGACCGCATCCTGCTGCAGTCACGCAACAATCTGCAGACCTTTGAGAATAGCTGGACTGCTTTCAAGCTGGGGTGTGTCTGGGTACCGACTAATTTTCGCCTGACGCCACCCGAAGTCGCATATCTAGGGGCATCAAGTGGCGCCGTAGCAATGATTGTTGAAGACATCTTTGCCGGGCACACCGACGCCGTCAAGGCCGAATCTAAAACGCTTAAGCACATCATTGTGATTGGCCAGCCACGTGCAGGCGAGTTGTCGTATGAGGCCATGATCGCGCAGCACTTAGGCGTGGTTAGCGAAGAAGAAACCGTTCACTACGACGACCCGCTTTGGTTTTTTTATACCTCGGGCACCACCGGCAAGCCAAAAGCCGGCATCCTCACCCATGGGCAGATGGCCTTTGTGGTCACCAACCACC
Source organism: Burkholderiaceae bacterium (assembly GCA_029866055.1). Classification (GTDB taxonomy): domain Bacteria; phylum Pseudomonadota; class Gammaproteobacteria; order Burkholderiales; family Burkholderiaceae_B; genus Zwartia. The sequence continues at coordinate 1,315 of JARXAG010000150.1, read as the reverse complement.
TTGCCGAGATTATCCCGGGTACCACAGTGCGCGACTGCTCAATTGTTGTTGCACCCCTGTCACACGGAGCGGGTATTCATGCGCTGCTCAACGTGGCGCGAGGCGCTGCAGCCATTCTCATGTCAAGTGAGAAATTTGATCCAGAATTGTTTTGGCAATTGGTTGAACGTCATCGTGTCACCAACCTGTTTACTGTACCGACGATCGTCAAAATGCTGGTCGAGCACCCCGCCGTCGATCAGTACGATCACAGTTCATTGCGCTACATGCTTTACGCCGGCGCCCCGATGTATCGCGCCGATCAAAAGCGAGCCCTCGAGAAATTGGGTAAGGTCCTTGTGCAATATTTTGGTTTAGGCGAAGTGACGGGCAACATTACCGTGTTGCCCCCTGACATGCACAGCGCTGATGATCTAGATCCAAATGCAAATATTGGATCCTGCGGTCGTCCGCGAGTTGGCATAGAAGTCGCCATTCTGAACGACAAACACGAACGCGTGGCCACCGGTGAAATTGGTGAAATCTGCTGCCGTGGCCCAGCCGTCTTTGCTGGATATCATGGCAATCCTGAAGCCACCGAAAAAGCACTACGCGGTGGCTGGTTTCATACCGGCGACTTAGGCAAGATGGATGCGCGTGGCTTGCTGTACATCACGGGTCGCGAATCCGATATGTACATCTCGGGCGGCTCAAACGTCTACCCGCGCGAAGTTGAAGAAGTCTTACTCACGCACCCTGCCGTGGCTGAAGTTGCCATTGTTGGTATGCCCGACGCTAAGTGGGGCGAAATCGGCATCGCTGTCGTGGTGAAACGTCCAGAGTGCGAAGCTGTTGAGGCTGCCGAACTTCTTGGGTATCTTGAAGGCCGTTGTGCCAAGTACCGCTGGCCGCGCCATATCTTCTTTTGGGATGTCATGCCCAAATCGGGTTACGGAAAAATTGTTAAAAAAGATATCAAGGTACTGTTAGTTGAGCGCGGTGAAGTTCAGAGCGTAGCTAAGTAACATCTCTCCCGGCTTCGGTTAGGATCATCTATCGCGAGAGGCTCAGCCGCGTCATTCAAGACGCGGTCGAGCCATCTCATTCAAGGTATCGCTCGACACTCTTATCATGGCATCAGATCAATTAAAGCCTTTACACATTGCGTTTTTAACACCCATGGCGCAAGTCACACTTGACGCTGTGCGACAGCTGTTGCCACCGAATTGCACCATTGCCTTTGCGCAAACCTCAACCAAGGCAGAGCAAATCAAACTCGTCGCCGACGCTGATGTTGTCATGATCGCTGGCACTTTTATCGATGGCGATGTGATTC
>JARXAG010000009.1 GCA_029866055.1 Burkholderiaceae bacterium | reverse complement strand
ACGCGTTCTTTCATGATGATTGATATTGATCCTGTCAGGCTCGAAGGTGTTGCTCAAACGATGCTGGGTTTGGAAGAGCAACACTCGCCCGTCTTGGATTTGGCGAGTTCACGCGAAGTGAAGCTTCAAGTGGGGCGTGTGTCTTTTGAAATCGTGATGCGACAACTCACGACCGTGCTCGATCAGTTTTTGTTTGAACCAGATTTATTAGAGTTTTCGGGGCTAGACGATTGTTTTTACCGACAAATCGCCGTGATGCTCAAACCGGCCTTGTTTTTAGAGCAGGTTGATGTCAAGCCTGATCGTGGCTTTGCCAGGCGCAAACTGGATCATGTCTGTCAGTACATCTTGGCACGCCTGAATCAGCCGATTTCATTGACCGCTCTTGAGCAGGTTGGACGGATGTCAAAACGCAGTTTGCATTATGCGTTTCAAGATCGCTTTGGTGTCACACCGATGCAGTGGGTGCGGCAAGAACGGTTAAGTTTGGCTCGAAGTCAACTGGCGATTGCAACGCGTGGAACCTCAATTACCGCTCTTGCGCTTTCTTGCGGCTTTACTAAGCCTGCACGTTTCGCAAGCTATTACCACCAGCAGTTCGGTGAACTGCCTTCGATCACCTTAGCGCGAGCGCTCAACCGCTAGCGCTTTGGTTTTTGCACTTATTGGCTAGTAAAGTTTTGATTGGTTTTGCGCTTTTTGGTTGGGACTTGCCAATTTAGGGTCGATCAGGTCTCGACAACCAAGCAAAATGACCTTGTACCCAATGCAAGCGAGTCGCGACCCCTCAGTTGCTTCGACATTTGCCTTTTTTTTTAATTGGAGATTTAAGACCGTGAAGCCTGAAAAAGTCGATTATCGAATTCAGCGTCAATGCTCGCGCCAATGGCGTAGTTTGTTGGCCGCTTTGGCTCAAGAGTGCACGACACAAACCGAGCCCATCGAGCCGCGTGAGTTGATGCGACGTATCGGCATGCGTTTTGCCACCCAGACACCTCTGGCACCTTGCGAGAATCTTGAGCAGTTGCAGCAAGCGATGCGTGAAGTCTGGAAGGACATGGATTGGGGCCGAGTGGATCTTGAAGAGCAGGATCGTGTTTTACGCATCGTGCATCATGATTCGAACCACGGCAGCCTGATGTCTGGCGCCTTTGGTGATGCAACGGCAACTTGGGCCCCAGCCTGCCTCGAAGGCGTCTATCAAAAATGGCTGGCAACGTTAGGTGCTGGTGATGCGTTACGTGTCGTTCAAATTGGCGAGCCTGATGAGTTTGGCAGTATTGAGTATCAATTGAGTCTCTAGACAGATACAGAGTCGCGTCGGCAAGGCCTCGAATCACTTGTGGCCGGTCGATTTTCGAAAGGGTAGTGCTGATGAAAGATTCAAATGATATTGCGAATCTATACAAAACTTTAGGACAAAATCCTAATCAGTATCAGGAAGTTGTGCGCGATGAAGAGCTTGCTCAGGCCAACGAGCGCTGGCCGCTGATCGCAGCAATGCATGATTCAGATTTTTCACCTCCTCCAGTCGATCAAAAGAAGCGAGGGCCGAGAGAGCGCGCGCCTATCGTCGTGTTAGAGCACGAGAATGAACTTGAGGTCGAGGCACACGATTATCACCAGCGTGTTGAAACGGTGAAAGCCATTGAGCTGTTGGCGGATCCCGCGATGACGCCTAGCTGGGCGCCGGCGATGCACGATGTACCTGAGGTGATCGTCAGCCCAGAGCCAGCGCAAGACTTAATCGAGACCGGCTGGATCGCGCCCGAGAGAACTGCAGCGCAGATTGAGCTCGCGGCGCAGGCGGCTCAGGCAGTGCAGGCGGCTCATCAATTGCAGGCGATTAAAGAAGCCCAAGCTGCGAAAGACGCACAGGCGCAGCGAGACGCCGAGGCCGCACTCGAAGAACAAGCTGAGTTAGCAGCCGAGGCAACGAAAGCCGCGCAAGTTGTTCAAGATGCACAAGCTGCTAGAGACGCGCCGCTAGTCAAGGACGTACAAGCGGCTAGAGAAGCGCAGGTAGTCAAGGACTCGCAAGCCGCTAGAGAAGCGCAGGTAGTCAAGGCCGCACAAGCTGCTCGTGAGCAGCAGGTGGCAACGGTCAAGACCGCCAATCAGGCACCAAAATCAGCGGTATTTGTGCCTCCTGTTCAAGTGGCCGTGGTGGCACAAAAGCTGGCCTCGGATGTTGAAGTCATTAAAAAGGCGGTGGCGACAGTGGGTACTTCAATCTTTCAAGATGACACTAAGGTGGCATTTGCGGGCGCGCCAGCGTCAATCTTTTCTGAATCGACACTTGCTGAATCTTTGATGGATGAGGCTGCGTCTGAATATGACGAGCTTGGCGATGATTTAGAGGCGTTTATCGAAGAGGAAATCGCTCCGGTGGTGGCGAACCCGAGGCGTCAGCGCGTTGCCGTTGAGCCTGTAGCACCAGCCGAAGTGATCGCTGCAGCTCCTGCCAAGGTCATTGTTGCAGCACCTGCCGTCCGCAAGGTCGAAAAACCAATGTTAGCGGCAGTGTCAGAGCCGGGATCGGTTGTGAGCCTAACGCACATGCGCATGCGCGCCTCCGGAGAGCCTCAGCCGCTTGCTGCTTTGTTTAGCCGCTTATCCGGCAGCACACCCACAGCGTCTGGTGTTGCCGAAGGTAAAAAATCTTTGTTGTTTGAACGGATGAAGCGTACGTGAAAATCATTGCAATTGTCTCCGGCAAGGGTGGGGTCGGCAAAACGACTGTTAGTGCAAATCTTTGCGCCGGCTTGCGCCGTCTTGGCAAAAGTGTTTTGGCAGTTGACCTAGACCCTCAAAACGCCTTGCGTTTGCACTTTGGTGTCTCTCCGCGACACGTGGGGGGCTTGGCCCGTGCAGTGTTATCGGGTGATGACTGGCGCAGTAGCGTCGTACAGGGCAATACGGGCGATTATGTGCTGCCGTACGGATCCATCAACGAAGGGGATCGACTCGACTTTGAGCAAGATCTTCGTGAGAATCCAACTTTGTTGCGTGACCAGCTTGCCTTGTTGGGGTTGGCGGAAGACTGCGTGGTGGTGTTGGATACACCTCCAGGAGCGTCGGTGTATCTGACGCAGGCACTTGCTGCTGCGAACGCTGCAGTGATTGTGGCTCTGCCTGATGCGGCATCGTATGCCACGCTACCAAAGATTATGAGTTTGATTAAGCAGTACTGTTCACGTAGAAAGAAATTTTTGGGATATCTGCTATTGATCAACCAAGTTGATCGTGTCAAACAACTGGCCGATGACGTCACAGACATGATGTCTGCAAAGTTCGGCAAAAAATCGATTGTGCTGATCCATCAAGACCAAGCCATCCCCGAGGCCTTGGCTTACAGTAAAGACTTACAAGAGTATGACCCACTAAGCCGTGGTGCACACGATGTCAAACTTTGCGTTCAGGCCGTTGAGCGTTTGCTCAACTCTGACACCGTCGGAGTCGCGGCCTTATGAGTTTCTTCTCTTTTAGCGAGATGCCTGAGAAGCTAGAGCGGCTTGGCGGCAGAATAGCAAATGCTCCCGTCTGGGAAAGCAACGTCATACGCGTCATCGTTGCCGCTCTGGCAGTATTGCTGCTTGCCATCGTCATCGCAGTTCCGCTAGATCTCGTTCAACAGTCTGTGATTGCGGTGATCGCCTTCGTGGCGGCCTCCAAGCTTCGTCGCTTATCTTGGGGACGCGGCGGTATTCTCATTATGATCGGCATCTCGCTCTTGATGACCTTGCGCTATCTCTACTGGCGCTTGACAGTCACGCTTGAGTTTGAGACAACGGTCGACGCAGTGTTTGGCTATCTTTTGTTATTTGCAGAGCTTTACGGCATTACCTGCCTAGTGCTTGGTTACATTCAAACGGCGTGGCCGCTTGAGCGCCAACCGGTGATGATTGACCGTCCGACGTCTGAATGGCCGAGCGTTGATATATTTATTCCAACTTACAACGAAGATTTATCGGTTGTGCGTCTGTCTGTGTTGGCTGCTCTGACGCTTGACTGGCCGGCCGATAAGCTACGAGTCTATTTGCTGGATGATGGACGTCGAGATGAGTTTCGGGAGTTTGCGCAGTCGTGTGGTGCAATCTACTTTACGCGTGACAACAACCGTCACGCTAAAGCCGGAAACTTAAACGAAGCCCTCAAACGCACCAATGGCGATTTCGTTGCTATTTTTGATTGCGATCATATTCCAACGCGTTCGTTTTTACAGTTATCGATGGGGTCATTCTTACGTGATCCAAAGTTGGCGATGGTTCAAACGCCGCACTTTTTCTTTTCGCCGGATCCGTTCGAACGCAATCTCGAAACCCATGGCAAAGTACCAAATGAAGGGCAACTGTTTTACGGTCTCGTTCAAGACGGTAACGATATCTGGAATGCTTCATTCTTTTGCGGCTCTTGCGCAGTACTGCGTCGCGCACCCTTAGAAGAAATTGGTGGCGTTGCGGTTGAAACAGTCACAGAGGATGCGCACACGGCTTTGAAAATGAGTCGCCGCGGCTACAACATGGCGTATCTTGCCGTGCCTCAGGCTGCTGGTTTAGCGACTGAAAACCTGTCAAGCCATGTCGGCCAACGAATCCGTTGGGCCCGCGGTATGGCGCAAATTTTTAGAATTGATAACCCGCTGTTTGGTCCTGGGTTGACGCTTGGGCAACGCCTTTGTTACGTCAATGCGATGTTGCACTTTTTTTATGGTCTGCCGCGTTTGATCTTCTTGAGCGCACCCGTTGCCTATTTGGTGTTTGGTGCGCACGTGTTTACTGCCACAACCTCGATGGTGCTGGCATATGCGCTACCAGCCATCGTGCTTGCGAGTATGACGAACTCAAAAATTCAAGGTAACCACAGGCATTCCTTCTGGAACGAAGTCTACGAGACGGTATTGGCGTGGTACATCTCGATGCCGGTGCTGATGGCCTTGCTCAATCCCAAGTGGGGTAAGTTCAACGTCACCGCCAAGGGCGGAAAAATTGACAAAGAATATTACGACTGGAAGATGGCGGTGCCTTACGTCTTGCTCCTGGCCGTGAATGCTATCTGTGCGATCTTTGGTATTACAGAGCTGCTTCGAGGCTCGGATGAACCTTTTACTGCCTTGATTAACTGTGTGTGGGTGGTTTACAACACGGTGATTCTCAGCGCGAGTGCCTATGTTGCGAACGAGTCACGTCAAATCAGACACACCCCCCGCATCAAAGCGATCTTTCCGGCCACAGTGAGTCGTGCAAATGGTCGAACAGTGATGTGCGAAACCGCAAATTTTTCAAGCACTGGTTTGGGCCTTAAGTTGCCCAAGGACAACGGCATTAAATGGGATATTGGTGAGCGTGTTCACGTCTCGATCTTCAGAGGCGAAAAGGAATCGACGTTTCCTGGAACCGTGCAGACAGGTGGGCAGTTCGTTGGTATTCAGTTTGATGACTCATTGACGCTCAAACAAACTAAAGAACTCGCCAAGATGACCTTCGGCCGCGCAGACATGTGGGCCACCGAGTGGGATAAGCACACAGAAGATAAGCCCATGACATCGATCAAAAACGTAGTTGGACACGGCTTTGTCAATTTGTATGGCTTGATCCGCAGCGGTATTCGCGGCGCTTTCGTCAAACGAAGGGCGTAGGGATGTTTTTCGCAGATATGCACACTTCACAAGAGTCAGTAATGAAAGAGAATGTTTTCGTCAGATTGTTTGACTCAAGCGCGAGCGGTGCTTTTCGAGTCTGTGCTTCGGTGCTCGTGCTGGCAGGCTTGCTTGGTGCCGCGCCCCTGGCGTTTGGACAAGTGCCTAGACCCGCCTCGGTAGTTCCTGCTCCTGCCTCGGTAGTTCCTGCTCCTGCCTCCTTAGTTCCTGCTCCCGCCTCGGCAGTACCCGCACCGGCAATACCGTCTGCGGTCTCGCCAATTGAGTCGTCGGCTGCCGTGACTTCTGGCGAGGGGACCCGTACAGTTAAGCAAACACTGCGCCAACTGGGCGCTAATGGTTCGCTGACCTTAAGAGGTGCAGATGGACGTGATGGTGTGCGATTTAACGTTCGCGCGGATGAGGTCATTTCAAAGGCAACGTTGACGTTGAGTTATGGCTTTTCTCCCGCCTTGCTAAACGATGGGTCCCAACTCAATGTGTTAATTAATGGTGATGTCGCGGCGAGTATTCCGGTTGAGAAAGTCGACGGCGGTAAAAGCCTCGAGCGCACCATCGAGTTACCGGTTCGTTTGATTTCAGACTACAACCAATTGACCTTGCAGCTCATTGGTCGCACGACGTTGCAGTGCGAAGATCCAACCAATAACGGTCTTTGGGCGACGATCAGCAACAAGAGCGTGCTTGAACTCGTGACACAGGCGATTGCTCTGCCTAATGATCTGGCGTTGTTACCGTTGCCGTTCATGGACCAACGCGATGCACGCGCTTTGAGTCTGCCCTTTGTCTTTGTTGGTGCACTTGATAACACGATGCTTGAGGCCGGTGGAGTCGTGTCGTCTTGGTTTGGCGCCCTGGCGAGTGGCCGTGGTGCAAGGTTTCCGGTCACAATGAATACAGTGCCGGCTAAAGGTAATGCCATTGTATTCATTGCCAGTGCAAAGCCGACGGTGCCTAGTGTGCAAATTGCAGCTATCTCAGGCCCAACGATTTCTGTTGTGACAAATCCTGGCGACCCCTTTGGCAAATTGCTTCTCGTGATGGGTCGCGACAGCAGTGAATTGAAAAAGGCTGCAAGTGCGCTCGCCCTAGGTGGTTCAGTGCTGTCGGGTCAGACGGCGGCAATCACTGGTGTGACCGAAATCATTGCTCGCCGGCCTTACGACGCGCCAAACTGGTTGCCCTCTGATCGTGCCGTCAAGTTCGGCGAGTTAAGCTCTGCGCAAGCGATGAATGTGACGGGCTACGATCCCGGACCAATTCGTTTGAATTTACGGATACCACCAGACTTGTACAGCCCTAAAGTTGCCGGGGTCCCTGTCGACTTAAGGTATCGCTATACGCCACAGGCAACATCTAAGAATTCTTCATTAACGGTCAATATTAATGACCAATTAGTGAAGTCATTTATTCTGTTTCCGCTCGAGCGTCTGACGCTGGATGATAGTCTTTACGGTAAAGTCCGTTCGCGTGTGTGGGGCGAGGGCACTGTGCTTGAAAAACTTCAAGCTGACGAAACGCAATCGATGGTGGGTAAGCTCAGCCTGCCTTTGACTGCGTTATACCCAAGATCGCAACTGCAATTGCGCTATCAATACGATTACATCAAGACCGGTGAGTGCGGCGATATTGTCGTCGACAACATGCGTGGTGCGATCGAACCGACGTCTACCTTGGATATTTCCGGATTTTCGCACTTCATGGCGATGCCAGACTTACGCGCCTTCCATACGCTTGGATTTCCATTCACTCGTCTGGCGGACTTATCTCAAACGGCAGTGGTGCTGCCCGATACTCCAAGCTTGCAAGAGTATTCAACCTATCTAGAGTTGCTGGGGCGAATGGGCGAGTCAACGGGTTATCCAGCGACAGCTGTGACCGTGACGCAAGCTGAGCGTCTTGCCACAGTCGCTGACAAAGATCTTTTGTTGGTGGCATCCGGTTCGAATCAACC
>JARXAG010000155.1 GCA_029866055.1 Burkholderiaceae bacterium | reverse complement strand
GGTAAGGCTTGTTTGACCCGATCAATCGTTTCAAGCAGCATGCGCATCCGATTTTGCAAGGTGCCACCATACTGATCGGTGCGCTGATTGACCCGTTCAGTAAAGAACTGTTGAAACAAATAACCATTACCTGCATGGATTTCGACGCCGTCATAGCCTGCAAGCCAAAGACGACGCGCTGCTGCAACAAATAAACCCTGCAATTCGTGAATCTCTGTGACGCGCAGCGCTCGCACTGCGTCACCGGTGTTGGGATTGATCCAGTCGCTGGGGCCAACCGGTTCCATGTTGAGTACAGCTCGACGCAGCAAGGCACCGCGATGGTTAATTTGACCAAACACATGGCTGCCGTGCTCTTTGATGCCCTGCACCAAGCGAGCAAGCCCTGGAATAAAGCGGTCGTGATAACAGCACAATGAATTGTGATGCGAGCGGGCCGTCTCGGTCACGATCATGGCCTCAGTCATAATCATGGCGACCCCGCCACGCGCGCGCTCGGCGTAATACTCGCAGTCGCGCTGGGTCGACAGCCCGTCAGTCGTGCTGTAGTTCGTCCCCATCGGCGCCATCACGATGCGGTTCTTTAAGCGCAGGTTGCCAATCTGGCCTGATTGTTGCAACAACATAAGTCACCCTCTCGCCTCGCCAGAATTTGCGCGACGTTGTCTCTGCCTCGAAAAAGCGAGGCCTGTTATAGATCTTCAGGCAGTATGCTAACTACTGATTATTTATAGGTCAATCCGGTAAAATGAAAAACAATACTGAATTGCAGTCAACAATAGGGTTTCCACCATGCGGAATCTCAATGCTTTGCTGGTTTTTGCCAAGGTCGCTGAAACGCGCAGCTTTACCGTTGCAGCGCAGCGTTTAGGGCTCACCGCTTCGGCGATTAGCAAGTCTGTCGCGAGACTTGAGCAAGAACTTGGTGTCAAACTGCTACAGCGCTCGACGCGCTTAGTCAGCTTGACCGATGAGGGTTCAAGCTTTTACGAGCGCTGCCGTAATATCTTGGCCGAACTCGATGATGCGGAAAGCGCCGTCACCATGAGTAACGCCACACCAAAGGGACGCCTGCGTATTCAAATGCCAGTCGGCTTTGGTCGACGTGTGATCGCACCAAAACTTTGGGCGTTCACGCAGCAGCATCCAGAGTTGGTGGTAGATGTTGAATTAAGCGATCGCGTGGTGGATCTGGCCTACGAAGGCATCGATGCTGCGATTCAGATTGGACCGGTGAGCGACTCGCGAGTCGTGGCGCGCAAGCTTTGTCGCTTAAGCTTCGCGGCCTGCGCCTCACCTGAGTATTTAGCCAAACATGGCGAACCCACAACTCCCGAAGAGCTTCAAACACACCAATGCCTCGCTTACCTGCTACCCATGACAGGAGGGCATCGCGAATGGCAATTTGCCAAAGATGGACAAAACTTTTCTAGGTCGTTCTCGGGCGCCTTGAACATCAATAACGCAGAATCTTTGCTTGAGGCTGCGGTCGCTGGCGCTGGCATTACCATGATCAGTAACTTCATCGCAGCAGATGCGTTGAAAAGCGGAAAACTTAAGACTATCTTGCCCGATTACATCGTCGAAGGCCCCGAGGTCTTCGTAGTGTATTTGCCACGAAGCAATCTTTCGGCGAAAGTAAAGGCCTTTGTTGAATTTTTAACCCTGACTGTTGAAGGTATTGAACGCACATGACAACCCCCACGACCACGCTCAAACTCATGTCAACGATGGCGTTGCGTAGCGTTCTTAACGAAGTCATCCCTGATTTTGAAAAACAAGCTGGCGTCACCGTTGAAATCAGCTATGGTGCGACTGCAAAATTAACTGAACGTATTCGCAGCGGCGCACGTGGCGATATCGTGATAGCCGTCGCAGGTTCAATCAACGAGCTCGAAGCCGAAGGCATTTTGCAACAAGGCGCTCGGCTTGATCTGGTTACCTCGGAGGTCGCCATGGCTGTCAAGCAAGGTGCACCTGTCCCTGACATCTCAACGCAAGAGGCGTTTATTGCAACCTTGCGCGCTTCGCGTTCATTCGTATTTTCTAAACAGGGAGCAAGCGGGATGTACTTCGCAAGCCTGCTCAAGCGTCTTGGGATCGATGAAGAACTTCGGCCTAAAGCAACTGTCTTGGCTGAAGGCCTGACGGGCGAGCTTGTGGCCCGCGGTGAGATTGAACTCGCAGTGCAGCAAATGAGTGAGTTGATGCAGGTGTCTGGAATCAATATCTTTGCCAAGCTCCCTCCTGCCGTCCAACAATCGACCACGTTTTCAATCGGCATCTTTAAAGACCCAACCAAGGCCGAAGTGATCAACGCCTTCAATGCGTTTATGCGCACACCAGCGGTCGCAGCGGTATACAAGCGCCAAGGTTTAGACCCAATCACACCAGTCAAGGGTTAGAGCCACTCAAACAACACGTCTAGGTTTACATCCAAACACGCTTCACAATCTTTAAGAGCCACTTTCATGACCAATGCCTTGCATGATCTAACGTTAGCGCAAGCGGCAGAACTGCTGCGTACACGCAAGCTCTCGCCACTTGAATATGTCAACCATCAAATCGCGCGAATTGAGACGTATGACGTTCAGCTGAGTGCGTTCATTACGCCGACCTTTGATTTAGCACGCCAACAAGCCAAGACGGCTGAGACTCAGATCATGGCGGGTGACTATCGCGGGCCCATGCATGGCGTGCCCTTTGGGGCAAAAGATATCTACGAAACGGCTGACATTCTGACGACCGGCGGCTCACGCACCGCGCAGCACTATGTGCCTACCAAAGACGCCGCGGTCGTCACAAAGCTCTATGGCGCCGGTGCAGTGTTGATGGGCAAACTCAATACACACGAATTTGCACATGGCGGGCCTTCTCTTGATCTGCCTTGGCCGCCAGTGCGCAATCCTTGGGGTCTGGATCGATTCAGTGGCGGCTCATCTAGCGGCTCGGGGGCTGCGGTCGCGGCTGGGTTCGTGCCAGCGGCGTTAGGCACTGACACGGGTGGCTCAATTCGCGGCCCCGCCTCACTTTGCGGCATTGCGGGCTTTATGCCGAGCTCAGGGCTGGTGAGTCGCACCGGTGTCATGCCTAATTCGTTTACCTTCGATCATTGTGGCCCAATGGCCTGGACGGTCGAAGACTGTGCGCTGATGTTGCAAGCGATAGCCGGACACGACCCGAAAGATGGAAACAGCTTTGCGCAACCCATCCAGGATTACAAATCTCAGTTGGCCGGTGGCATCAAAGGACTTCGTATTGGTGTGCTGCGCCACTGGTGGGAAGAAGAAAACCCAGCCAATCCTGAACATCTGCAAGCAATCGAACAAGCCATCGATATCTTCAAACAGTTAGGCGCGCACGTGACAGACTGCCGTGTACGCTCGATGCAAGACTATATGGATGTCAAGGTGGTCATCGCTGAGACTGAAATCTTTGCGGTGCATCAGCCTAATCTCATCAGTCGTCCAGGTGACTTTGGGCACGATTTCTTGAGTCGCATCCTACCCGCCTCGCTCTTTCAATCGGTTGATTACTTGGCAGCGACACGCGAGCATCGGCGGATGATCAACGAGATGCAACCCATTTATGAAAAGTTTGATTTGCTCTTGATGCCCACCTTCGGCCCAGCCAGCCCAATTACAGCGCATCGCCCCATCACCTTTTGGCAACGCGGCAATTCACAAGTGCTAGCCAATGTCTCAGGGGGCCCTGCGCTTGCTGTGTGTTGCGGCTTTAACGCGGCCGGCCTACCCATGGGATTGCAGCTTGTCGGTGCGCCGCAGGCAGATGCCTTAGTCTTACGCGCCGGCCACACCTACGAATTGGCAGCCGGCTTGCGTGCGAAACGCCCAGCGCTCGTTGCGGGTCACCAGGCGCCGGCACTCGCGCCGCAACACTTAACACCTGACACCTCGGGCTGCGATGCTGACACGCGCGAGCTTGCCGTGCGCATGGCAAAAAATGCTGAGCTTAAGTTAAATGAAGCACAAACCGAAATCTTGCTTGAAGCGGCACCGTATGCCTTCGCAATGACGCAACGTCTACGTAAAAATCGAAATTGGTTCGATGAACCCGCCAATGTTTTTAGAACCTAAGCTACTAAAACCCGAATCGAGTTCGCCTCTTTAACCAATATTTTTGATCTCCAATTTTGATCCATATAAAAACTCAAGAGACACCTACATGATCAATCTTAAAAGCCGCCTCCAGCAACCTGAAATTTTATTAGCACCAGGTGTGTACGACGCTTTGTCCGCCTTGATCGCAGAGCAAGCGGGGTTTGAGGCTGTGTATATCTCTGGTGCCTCGGTGGCCTATACGGCGCTGGGCCGTTCTGACGTCGGGCTCACGACCTTTACCGAGGTCAATGAAAAAATCGTACAGATGCGTGATCGCATCAGCCTGCCCATCATCGTGGATGCCGACACGGGCTTTGGTAACGCGTTAAATACCGAGCGCACTGTGCGCGGCTTTGAGCGCAATGGCGCCAATATCATCCAGCTTGAGGATCAAAGTTTTCCGAAGCGCTGCGGTCATCTTGAAGGGAAAACAGTTGTATCAACCGCTGAAATGGTGGGCAAGATCAAAGCGGCTGTGAACTCACGTCACAGTACAGATACCTTGATCATGGCGCGCACCGATGCCGTCGCCGTTGAAGGGTTTGAGCAAGCGCTTGAGCGGGCTGAACATTACCTGGTAGCAGGCGCAGATATTTTATTCATCGAAGCCGTGCGCAGCGACGAACAAATGCGAATCGTCAACGAACGGTTCAAAGGTCGCGCCCCTTTGCTAGCGAACATGGTTGAGGGTGGCAAAACACCCGTTAAGTCAACCGCTGTGCTGCAAGAGTTTGGCTACTCAATTGCCATCTTCCCAGGTGGTACGGTACGTTCAGTCGCAATGACCTTACAGGCATACTTTGCAGAGTTGAAGGCCACAGGAAGCACAGACGGCTTTCGTGACAAGATGTTTAACTTTGACGGCTTAAATAATTTGATCGGCACGCCTGAACTTTTGGCACGCGGCAAGCGGTACGAAAGTGGTGGTGAATAACAATCGCTCGACCAAACCTAAAAACTCATTTTGAATATTGACAGGAAACCCGCATGAAAACGTATCGCATCGCCACGATTCCCGGTGACGGCATTGGTAAAGAAGTGGTCCCCGAAGGACAAAAAGTGCTTGAAGCACTTGCACGTCAAAATCCCGCCTTGAAATTCGAATTCGAAAATTTTGATTGGGGTGGCGACTATTACCGCAAACACGGCATGATGATGCCTGAAAATGGCCTCGATCCTTTAAGAAATAAAGACGCGATCTTGTTTGGCTCGGCGGGCGATCCACATATCCCCGATCACATCACGCTGTGGGGCCTGCGCCTAAAGATTTGCCAAGGCTTTGATCAGTATGCCAATGTGCGCCCTACCCGTATCTTGCCTGGCATTGACGCACCCCTTAAGCGCTGCACGCCGGCCCAACTTGATTGGGTCATCGTACGCGAAAACTCAGAAGGCGAATACTCTGGTGTGGGTGGTCGCGCGCATCAAGGCCACCCGATTGAAGTCGCAACCGATGTCAGCATGATGACGCGTGCTGGTGTTGAACGCATCATGCGTTATGCGTTCAAGCTCGCACAATCACGGCCACGCAAATTGCTGACTGTTGTGACCAAATCAAACGCCCAACGCCACGCCATGGTGATGTGGGATGAGATTGCGGTGCAGATTTCTAAAGAATTTCCGGATGTGACCTGGGATAAAGAGTTAGTCGATGCTGCCACCGCGCGGATGGTGAATCGCCCCGCCACACTCGATACGCTCGTTGCCACGAATCTGCACGCCGATATTTTGAGCGACTTAGCCGCCGCCTTAGCAGGCAGTCTGGGCATCGCACCAACCGGCAATATCGACCCCGAGCGACGCTACCCTTCGATGTTTGAACCGATCCACGGCTCGGCTTTTGACATTATGGGAAAAGGTTTGGCGAACCCTATTGGTACCTTTTGGTCGGTAGTGATGCTACTCGAGCATCTGGGCGAACAAGCCGCAGCCGATCGTTTGATGGCCGCGATCGAGGCGGTGACCGCCAACCCAAGGCTGCACACACGTGATTTAGGCGGCTTGGCCTCCACCGCACAGGTCACCGCAGCAGTCTGCGAAAAAATCGCCTAAATCGATTTCGAGCAAGCATCTTACCGCTTACCTCATTGTCATGAGTCTGATCTTGAAGTGTAGCGGGTGACGTTAAGGCGCTGGCTGGATCTCTTGTAGCTCAGCCACGCGCTTAGCCACGAGCATCGACCACTTGTTAATTGCCGCCTTGGCATAGCCCCAAGACTGAAACGAACTCATATAGCCGTTTGCCCAAGTCTGAGCCGCTTGCGCGGCACCTGCATTGAGTTCTGCCGCATATTTGCGACCAATCTCGGTATCGCGACATTCAGCCAACACTGCACCAGTGGCGCCGTCGCGAAATTGCATTTCCATACCCGTTTCGCCCAAATAAGGCGTCGACCCAGCGGGCCGCCCGGTGACCTTACCTGAGCTCGCCTCAGCAATAAACGCATACGGAATCAAGGTACCTGCAACGCTGCTAGTTACCGAAGTCGGCACCAAATCAGTCAGCGCAATCCGAAGCACCACCACACCAGCGCCAGCCTTTGCAACAACCGGTATCTGAGGTTTAAGAGACCCTTGAAGGGTTTGATAAAAGTAATCAGTCAACTGCTTCAAATCAGCCGGATCAACCGTTGGCACCTTGCCATCTTTTGAATCTTTCGGTGCAGTCAACGACACGACGATCGGTGTGATCTGGATTTTTTTATATTTTTTTGGATCAAAACGAGTGTCGCGCCAACACTCGATGCCTTGCATCGCAGCCACCGGTTTGAGCTTAGCGTAATTGGTTAAGAATCCGCTTTGCGTCAAACGGGCTGAATCAATGGCGGTCACGCTCTCGCCAGTACCAAGCGCAGCCTCGTAAGTTTTACAGCCAGTGAGCGCGCCCGCAACAAGCGCACATACACTTACACCCACAACCAGGCGATTGCGCAAGAACAATGTTTTAGCGTCACGCATCTACTTCGCCTTACCCATGACATAGTCTGGCAGCACCGTCACCACTTCAGGGAAAACCGTCACGATCACGATACAAACGACCAGACAGAAGAAAAACGGAATCGCTGCAAGCGCAATCGTATTGCTGTCTTTTCCCGTCATGTTTTGCAACACGAATAAGTTAAATCCCACCGGTGGCGTAACCTCCGCGATCTCAACCAACAAGACGATAAAGATTCCAAACCAGATCAGATCGAAACCCGCTTTTTGAATCATCGGCAATACGACCGCTGCCGTCAGCACGATCATGCTAATGCCATCAAGCGCAGTCCCTAAAATCAGATACACCACCACCAAACACCCGATCAGGGCATAGGGCGAAAGTTGCATGGCATTGACCCACTCAGCCAATTCGCGAGGCACGCCGGTAAACGCCATTGTTTTGGTCAAGAAGGATGCGCCGGCCAAGATAATCATGATCATGCAACTGGTGCGCGTGGTGCCCATCAGGCCTTCCCAGAAATTTTTCCAGGTCAACGATCGACTGTAGGCGGCGATCGCCAACGAGCCAAAGACGCCGTAGGCCGCACACTCGGTTGCTGTGGCGTAACCGGCCACCAACACCCAAACGATAAAGACGATCAAGAGCATGCAGGGGATTAAATTACCGCTTTTACGCACCTTTTCAAGAAAACTTGAGGGGGGATCGGCAGCAGGAACTTTTGACGGATTTCGGATCGACCACCAGGCGATATAGCCCATGAACAACGCCATCAAAATCGCAGAGGGAATAAAGCCCGCAAGAAAAATTCGGATAATCGAGGCATCGGCTGCGACGGCATATACCACCATCGTGATCGAAGGTGGGATCAGAATCCCCAACGTGCCAGAGGTAGCCAGGGCACCCAACGCCAGCTTTTCGTCGTAGCCGCGTTTTTTAAGCTCAGGCAAGGCGACTTTTGCAATCGTGGCACAGGTGGCCGCAGACGAGCCACTGACCGAACCGAAAATACCGCATCCTAAGACTGTCGTATGCATGAGCCGACCCGGCACGCGATTGAGCCAAGGTCGTAGGCCCTCAAACATGTCTTCACTTAACTTAGTTCTGAACAGTATCTCACCCATCCAGATAAACAAAGGTAAGGCCGCGAGCTCCCAAGAGGCGTTAGTCTCCCAAAACGCTGAAAACAAATTTTTACCAGGTTGTGTGTTGACAAAAAAAGCTTGTCCGACCCAGCCACAGATCGCCAATGTCATGGCGATCCAGATTCCGCCAGATAAAAACAACAACATGATGATCAGTAAAAACAGACCGATTCCGAGCGTATCCATAAAGTATCTCTAAAAATTGCAGGCTAAACGTCAGAAAAAATAACTGACGCTTGCCCTTGGGTGCGAAGCGTTCTGAAGGGCCAACTGCGACGCGCGCGAACGCGACCTGAATGGCAACGCGCTAAGCGCGCATACGCCATGTTAGACATCAGAAGAAAAGTCACCCTTCGCATGCCGCTCTTCAACGGCAACAACATAGGTCGGACGATTGCCGCGAGCGACAATCACAAGTTCGTCGACAACCGCGATAAAAAACAACCAGGCACCAATCAAAAAAGACAGTTGTGGAATCCACATCGGCATGGGCAAGAGCCCGCCGGCAACATCTTTAAAGACATAGCTCTCGTAGGTAAACAAGGTGGCTGACCAAGCCAGATACCCCACCGCAACTGCGGCACAGGCAAGCGACACCAATTCAAAAAGATGACGCGGCTTAGGTGCAAGTTTTTCGAGTAACAAGGTGACGCGCACGAAATCGCCGTGCTTAAAGGCGTGCGCCATCGCTAAAAATGCTGCTGCGGCACACAACCAAGCCACCACGTCGTTGACGGCACCCGTCTTAATACCAAATTCGCGCAGCACGCTTTGCCCTATCATCAGGGCGCAAATCGCGCACACGCATAGAGCGGCAATGCCGGCCGCCACGAGGTACAACGTATCAAGAAACTTTCTCATGGGGCGACATCACTTTGGTCTGAAGAATCAAAAAACAAAATTACTTGGCAGGTACAAGTTTGCGATACTCGGCGATCAAAGCTGTGCCTTGGGCGCCGGATTTCTTTTCCCAGTCAGTCAGAAGCGTGGCACCAATTTTGTTGAATTCAGCTAAAAACGTAGCCGACGGCACCGTAATGGTCATGCCGTTGTCAGTCAGGATTTTTTTCAACGAAGCTTCTTTGTCTTCGCTGGTTTTCCAGCCACGCGTCTGGGCTTCAGCTGCAGCTTTCGTGACTGCGTCTTGCGTTGCTTTATCTAGAGCGTTAAAAGCTTTCAAGCTAACAATGACTGCATTCTTAGGAATGAAGGCCTGAAAGTCGTACCAAAACTTCATGCTTTCATACGTTTTTGTATCAACGCCCGTCATGCTCGAAGACAAATAGCTCTCTACCACCCCCGTGGCAAGGGCCTGGCTTAGCTCAGCGGCTTGAATCGTGACCGGAACCATATTCATTAACTCAGCCAGACGGGCCGTAACAGGCGAATACGATCTCCATTTCAGACCTTTCATCTCTGCGACCGAGTTCACGGGCTTTTTGGTGTAGATCCCCTGCGGATTCCAAGGCACCGTAAATAGAATCTTCATGCCTTGACCTTCTAAATATTTGTCAAGAGCCGGGCGCTGCACCTGGTCAAGGCTTTTGGCTTGAGCATAATTGCCAACCAAATTAGGCATGCCATCCATACCGAACAGTGGATTTTCATTTTCGTAGTTGACTAAGAGAATCTCGCCCAATTGAGCCTGACCACCCTGCACAGCCCGTTTGATTTCTGGAGCTTTAAATAAAGACGCATTAGCGTGGACCACAATTTTGAGCTTGCCTGCAGTGGCAGTATCCACTTGCTTGGCAAAATATTCGAGGTTCTCAGTATGAAAGTTGGCCGGGGCGTAAGCTGAGGGCAAATCCCATTTGGTTTGGGCCTGAGCCAAGCTGGTCAGACCAATACAGGCCACGGCGGCAGCCAAGCGAACTAGAGGTAAGCGGAACATGGTGTCTCCTGGACAGAGGATAGAGGTGAAAAGGACAACTTAGCGTGCAACAACCAAACTGATCTTAGGGAGCAGGCCGCAACTGCGGCATTGCAACATCGCGGATGGAAAACATAGTAACGAAGAAGTAAGATTAATGGTCAAAAGTGGCAAAAAAAATTCAAAAAACTTGGAGAGCAACGTTGAACGCACGCTACGAATTACTGCTAAAAGGCAACAGCTTAAGCTTCAAAGGGGGCTTTTTTGGGCTCTGTAATGTGGCTTTGCTCACCGCGGCAGATGGCACGAAGATTTTGTTTGATACCGGCCATTATTGCGTACGAAAAGCCTTGCTAGCAGGCCTCAAAGAGCGCGGCCTAGCGCCTACAGATATCGACCTGGTGTTCTTATCTCATCTACATTTTGACCATTGTCAGAATCTGGACTTATTTAAAGGGGTCAAAGTTTGCGTGAGCGAAACCGAGTTGGCCTACGCCCGCAATCCGCACCCAGATGACCTGTTCGTACCCTGGAAAATTCATGAACTACTCGCCGAATTTGATATGCGTGTGTTACCAAAGCGAGGCGAGTTAGTGCCAGGTGTTGAACACTTCGAGGTTCCGGGTCACACCACGGGCTCGCAAGCATTACGTTTCACTCAGGCCGACGGGCGCCGCGTCGTCTTAGCAGGCGATGCAGTCAAATATCCTAAAGAGGTATTAGCCCAAATGAGCGATATGTGTTTTGCCTCACCAGAAGACTCAAAGCGCTCAATTGCCGAGATCTGCGAAGGCACCGATGTGATTGTGCCAGGGCATTTTCCCGAAATTTTCAAGCGCAACGGCGGTTGGATTTGGGATGAACCACCAACGATCGAACTGATTTTGCGCTAGACACGACCGCCTGTTCGAAAATATTTTGAGCAGTCTGACTTTTGCACATTTTTAACGTTTATTTGCCCCTTCTTTTTACTTTAGTTTGTACATTTCTAATTTTTTTAGGTATATTCGAAGCTCGATGGGGAGTAGCTCCAGTCCTTTGTGATCCGGTTCAAGTTTGTACTCACAAAGGGCACGGCAAGTCGTCAGTACGAAGCGAAAGCTTCCGGCTTGTCGGGCATATAACGGATTCATAACAAGCCGAGCAAGACCTTCGATCAGTGGCCTAACAAGCCACGCTTTGCTATGGGCGTTTTGTTGATTTTTCAACGACCGCCCTAGGTTTGGCGTTTTTGTTTAGGTTTTGATTGATTGTCCTTTTTTTTAGGCTTGAATAATGGAATTCTTCTCCTCCGTCTGGTGGTCGGCTCTGCTCGCCATCATTTTAATTGACTTGGTACTCGCAGGCGACAACGCAATCGTGATTGCGCTGGCTGCTCGTAAATTGCCCCCTGCTCTACAAAAGAAAGCCATCTGGTGGGGTACCGTCGGGGCAATTGTCGTGCGCTCTAGCCTGACCGTTGTGGTTGTTTGGCTACTCAAAATCCCCGGTCTCATGCTGATTGGCGGCCTTGGGCTTCTGTGGATTGCCTGCAAATTGATTCTCGACACCGGAGATGACAAAGAGCACGACATTCAGGTCACCTCTTTTTGGGGTGCAATGAGAACCATCATCGTGGCCGATGCTTTAATGGGCATTGATAACGTTCTTGGGGTCGCTGGCGCTGCGCAAGGCTCGTTTGATCTTGTGGTGATTGGTTTGCTGATCAGCGTGCCAATTGTTGTGTTTGGCAGCACCCTTGTGCTCAAACTGGTTGAGCGTTTTCCCGTCATCATCACTGTCGGCGCAGCCGTTCTCGCTTTCACGGCAGCCAAAATGATTACCGACGAGAAACTACTCGACCCGATTTTTGACGGCACCGAACGCATTAACGAAATCGCGCGTTGGGCAACCTACATCATCGCAATCGCAATCGTGCTGATCACAAGCAGAATTGCATCCCGCAAAACGAGTACACAAAGCGTCCCACAATCTTCAACAACACTCACAAATTAAAAAACTAGGAGACTGTGAAATGGAAACCCTCATCGTTTACGTGAATGATTCTGAGTACGCGCGCAATCAGCTGGCTACGATGATTGATGCCCGCCAGCCAACACAATGCGTGCTGGTAGGCTGCCCACCTAAGCTCAACCGCCATATTTCACG
>JARXAG010000130.1 GCA_029866055.1 Burkholderiaceae bacterium | reverse complement strand
GAGCCGGCCTTCAGACACCCCGCCTTTGTAATCCACCATCGACACATCAAGCTGTGCTTGCGTCTGACCTGCAGCGTTCGTGAATACTTCACCGTTGCGGATGAGCAGTTCGGTGACAAACGGCTCGACCACGCGTCCATCATCAAACACTGCACCCACCGTGCTACCCACACCGCCTTGAATCTTGGCGTGGGTGATTCCATGCTCACGGCAAAACGTTTCTAGGGCGGTACAAATATCGATATTGGGTGCAACGCGTAATGCGTAGCCTTTGCTTCGTGGTGTTTGGCTTGAAGCCGGCGGTTTTTGTGCAGCGTTCACGCCAGCAGTTGTTTGACTTGACCGCACCATACTTTTTAGCGGCACAAACAAAGTGAAATTGGTTTCGCCATCAGGGCAAACCGTGAACGTCGCACCACGCACTGCCATACCTTGCGCTTGAATTGGGTGATTCACTTGAATATCATCAGGCAACAAATGACCACAGTGCCTGCGCCCACTCGCCTCGATCCAAATTGCGTGGCTATGCAACCAGGGCTTACCGTCGCGTTGGCCAAACGTCACCGAAGCGGTTTCAAGGCGCACTGCACCTTCAACGGGATAGGTGTCGCTGAAATACACAGCATGGGCCGAGGTTTTTGCTAAGGCCGGCATGACGTACGAAAATGGCTCGAAGCCCCCGCCTTGCATGCGAAACGTCGCGCATTGCGCCCCGATGCCTTGCATAGACTGCGCCACCGCCTGCATCAAAGTCATCTGTGCGGGTAGTTCAAGGTCGAAAGGCTCAAACTCAACTTGCTGCGCTGCAACGCGTTGTAGGCTTGGCTGCCCTGGATGTTGAATACTTCGCATCGAACGTGCCCTGTGATTAAGTGGAGAGTCCTAGAGCCCAATCATAACCAAAACTGATTGTGCTGTTTGAGCCTTAGCCCTCACCGTCAGCGTGGTAAGGTTGAGCTGTTCTAACCACAATAGTTTTTACGCTGTCATGCCTTGGGGCAACTCGGCTTTGGATGTTGTTTGCCAATCAAGCCCTCACGGTTGTGCAACAGCACGCTTCTAACTGACTACAAATGAAAAGCTTTGCCCCCTCTGCAATGATGTTAAGCGTCGCCGTGGTTTCGGCGCTGGTGCTCAATGCAGTACCTATCCTGGCGCCGGTTGCCGCTGAAGCGCTTGCGATATCCCCTGAGTGGATTGGCTATTTCATCTCGATTGTCTATGTTGCAGGCATGCTCGCAGCGCTGGTGTCGGGCAACTTTATCGTCAGGTACGGTGCCATTCGTATCAGCCAGCTTGGGTTAGCGTTATGCTCGTTAGGCTTGGCCCTGGTGGCGTGTGGCAACCTTGCACTGGTGGTGCTGGGCGCCATTATTATGGGGATCGGTTACGGCCCAATCTCGCCAGCAAGCTCGCACGTCTTAGCTCGCACCACCTCGCCCGGACGGCGCAGTCTGGCCTTTTCGATTCGACAAACCGGCAACCCCTTAGCAGGCTTCATCGCTGGTTTAGCGATCCCAGTGCTCGTGCTTCTCACCGGTTGGCAGATCACTTTGTTTTTGGTCTCGGCCTTGTTGATCGTTTTTATTTGGATCGCCGAGCCGTTTCGTCAAGAACTCGATAACGATCGCATCCCTTCAAGCCCCTTCTCATTTTCACAAGTCACGCAACCCATCAAGCTGGTGTTCTTGAATCGCGATCTCCGCGAGCTTGCCATCGTGTCGTTTGTGTATTGCGGCTTGCAAATGATTTTGACCAGCTATCTCGTCACTTATCTCACGCTTGAAATCGATATCTCGTTTGTGGCGGCCGGCTTTGCTTTGGCCATGACTCAACTCGCAAGCGTGTTCGCACGCGTGTTCTGGGGCTGGGTCGCAGACCGCTTTTTATCGCCACGTAAAGTGATGGTTATCCTTGGGGTGGTGATGGCGGTTTGCGCGGTGCTTACTGGCACCCTCACGTCGACGTGGTCTTTCGGCATGATTCTTGTGTTGATGGTCATCTTTGGGGCCTCTGCAATTGGCTGGAACGGCGTCTATATGGCTGAAGTGGCCCGCGTGTCACCACCCGGCATGATCGCCTCAACCACAGGGGCGTCGCTATTTTTTACCTATTTAGGCGGTATCGTTTGCCCGTCAGGCTTTGCCTTTGTGATCATGGCGACTAAAAGCTATCAATATGGCTTTATTATTTTTGGCTTGTTGGCTCTTGTGGTTAGCTTGAACCTACTTTTTAGTAAAAACAACGGGCAAAGCTAGGCCCCAGCGGCCAGGCCTCCCCGAGGCTTGCGTCAAATCAAAGCAAGATTCGCTGAAATTGCGATAATAGCGGTTGGTTTCATCGATTTAGCCTCTAGGACAGCCCTCATGGATTTTTCACTGACCCCGGCGCAGCTTGAGCTGCAACAGCGCACGCGCAGTTTCATTGCCGACAAAATCATTCCGTTTGAGAAAGACCCGCGCGCAACTGCACACGGCCCAACGCCAGAATTGCGCGCCGAGCTCGTAGAGCTTGCCCGTTCGGCTGGCTTGTTGACTCCCCACGCCTCAGTCGAATTAGGCGGCCTGGGTTTAAGTCACGTTGATAAAGCCATCGTGTTCGAAGAGGCCGGCTATTCAACGCTTGGCCCCACCGCCATGAATATTCACGCGCCCGACGAAGGCAATATCCATTTGATGGAGATCGTTGCCACCGAGGCGCAAAAAGAGCGTTGGTTGCGCCCACAAGTGCAAGGTCTAACCCGTTCGTGCTTTGCCATGACCGAGCCCGCACCCGGTGCAGGTGCTGACCCTGGCATGATGAAGACGACTGCCGTCAAAGACGGTGACGATTATGTGATCAACGGCGACAAGTGGTTTATCACTGGTGCCGAGGGTGCCACCTATTGCATCATCATGGCCAAGATGGAAGACGGTTCAGCCACGATGTTTTTAAGTGACATGAACCGCAAAGGGATTTCGATCACTCGCCAGATGGACGCCATGGATAGCTGCTTTGCCGGCGGCCACTGTGTCATGAAGTTTGAGAACGTTCGTGTGCCCGCAACAGATGTCTTGGGTGAAATTGGCCGTGGCTTTAAGTACGCGCAAATTCGTTTGGCGCCCGCACGCTTGACGCACTGCATGCGCTGGCTTGGCCAGGCACGTCGTGCTCACGATATTGCCACGCAATACGCCCGCACCCGCGAAGCCTTTGGTCGTATCTTAGGCAAACACGAAGGCGTCGGTTTTATGTTGGCCGATAACGACATGGATCTGCAAACTGCGCGCTTGCACATTGCACATACCGCGTGGTTGTTAGATCAAGGCCATAACGGTAACTTTGAATCGAGCCGCGCCAAAGTCACCTGCTCTGAAGCCGAGTGGCGCGTGATTGATCGTTGCGTTCAAATCATGGGCGGACAAGGCGTTACCGGCGAAACCATTGTGATGCGAATCTTTATGGATATGCGTGGCTTTAGGATTTATGATGGCCCAAGCGAAGTGCATCGTTGGAGCATGGCACGCAAAATTATCGACGGCTTGGGGAAAACAGCGTGAGTCAAGTGTTAGACATGTTTAGTTTGAAAGGCCACGTGGCGCTAGTAACGGGTGCCTCAAGTGGGATTGGTCATCATCTTGCTCACACCATGGCAAAAGCCGGTGCGCATGTGATCGTGGCGGCGCGCCGTGCTGATAAGCTTGCAACGCTTGTTGCTGAGCTTAAGGCTATTGGTGCAAAAGCCGATGCTGTCTCGTTAGACGTCACAAGCCAGGCTAGTGTGAAAGCGTGCTTTGATCAGATCGAAGCGGTTGCAGGCGTGGCCGATATCATCATCAGCAATGCCGGCACCACCGTTGCCAAGCCCGCGCTTGAGCAAACTGAAGAAGATTGGGATAGCGTGTTAGATACCAATCTAAAAGGTTGCTGGATGGTCGATACCGAAGCCGCGCGACGTTTAGTCAAACTCAAAAAGCCTGGCAGCATTATTAATATCTCGTCGATTTTGGGCGCTCGCGTGGCGGGTGCTGTGGTGGGGTATTCGGCTTCTAAAGCGGGCGTCATCCAATTTACAAAATCACTTGCGCTTGAGTTTGCCCGTTACGGCATTCGCGTTAATGCGCTGTTACCTGGCTACGTGATCACTGATTTGAATCGCGAGTTTTTACTCAGTGAGCAAGGGCAAAAGCTGATGGCCCGCGTGCCCTCGCGGCGGTTCTCTGAATTGTCAGATATGGATGGCCCGGTGTTGTTATTAGCCTCTGACGCTGGTCGCGCCATGACAGGTACTTCAGTGACAGTGGACTGGGGCCACTCAGTGAGTTCGTTATGAGTGGGGCTGGTGCACAAAATACAGGTGGTGCTAGCGCGCCATCTGGTAGCGTTGCTCAATCAGCGAACGCGGCGACCGCTAGCGTTCAAAGCGTGGCGCATAAAGACTCTGGGGCTGCACCCTTTGATTCAGCGGTACTCGCTGACTGGATGCATGGCCAGGGTTATTTAGACCGCCCTGCTCTAGCGGTAAAGCCTTTAACAGGTGGTCAGTCAAACCCGACCTTTCTGTTAACCAGTGGTGCGCAACAATTTGTCTTGCGCAAAAAACCACCAGGCGTATTGTTGCCATCAGCTCACGCGGTTGATCGCGAATATCGCGTGATGCAAGCCTTGCAAGGCAGTGATGTCCCAGTGCCAAAACTTTACGCTTATAGCGAAGATTTGAATATTGTCGGCACGCCGTTTTATTTAATGGAATTTTTAAACGGCCGTGTAATTGTCGATCAATCACTGCCGGGTTTTACGCCTGCTGAACGTGGCGCGATCTACACCGACATGAATCGTGTCATGGCCGCGTTACATAAAGTCGATGTCAATGCAGTCGGCCTTGAAACCTTTGGCCGCGCCGGTAATTATTTTGGTCGCCAAATCGCCCGCTGGAGTCGTCAATATCAAGAGTCGCGCAGCGAAGACATTAGCGCCCTTGAAGCCCTGATTGAGTGGTTGTCCGCCAACATCCCCGAAGGCGATCAAACCACCATCGTGCACGGCGACTATCGCTTAGATAATTTAGTGCTGCACCCAACTGAGCCCCGAGCTATCGGTTTGCTCGACTGGGAGCTTGCCACGCTCGGCCACCCGATGGCCGATATTGCTTATCACTGCATGAGTTGGCACATCCCTGCCTCGTTGTGGCGCGGTATTGGTGGCTTAGATCTTGCGGCTTTAGGTATCCCCAGCGAAGCCGACTACATCAAACAATATGGCACCGCCACAGGGTTTGAAGGTATCGAGCACTGGGATTTTTATATTGCGTATAACCTCTTCAGAATCGCTGCGATTTTGCAAGGGATTGCTCGCCGCGCGCAAGACGGTACTGCGGCGGCGAGTGATGCGATTGAGACGGGTAGTAAAGCAAAGCCGCTTGCTGAGATTGGTTGGAAGTATGCACAGCGGTACGAGGCTAGTCGTAAGCGGTGATGGCGTATTGCGGAATAAATGTGTAAGTGGCACTA